>JAURGS010000065.1 GCA_030833685.1 Rhodoferax sp.
TGAAACCCGTCCACCGCCGCATCCTCTTCGCCATGAACGGCCTGGGCTTGGCCCCCACCACCCCGTACCGCAAGTGCGCCCGCGTCGTGGGCGAGGTCCTGGGCAAGTACCACCCCCACGGCGACACCGCGGTGTACGATGCCCTGGTGCGGCTGGCGCAAGACTTTTCGATGAGGGCGCCGCTGATCGCGGGCCACGGCAATTTCGGGTCCCTGGACGCCGACCCGCCCGCGGCCATGCGCTACACCGAAATTCGGCTGGCCAAAATCGCCCACGAACTCCTGGCCGACCTGGACAAAGAAACAGTCGACTTTGGCCCCAACTACGACGGCAGCGAAAAAGAGCCCCTGGTTTTACCCACGAGGCTACCCAATCTGCTGGTTAATGGCTCTGGCGGCATTGCTGTGGGCATGGCCACCAATATTCCTCCGCACAACCTCAACGAGGTGGTTGATGCGTGCTTACATCTGCTGGCCAACCCCGAGGCCTCGGTTGATGAGTTGATGGACATCATCCCAGCGCCCGACTTCCCAACCGCCGGCATCATTTATGGCATCCAGGGTGTGCGTGATGGCTACCGCACAGGGCGAGGACGCGTGGTCATGCGCGCCAAATGCCACTTTGAAGATATCGACCGCGGACAGCGCCAGGCCATCATCGTTGACGAGCTTCCCTACCAGGTCAACAAAAAGACGCTGCAAGAGCGTATGGCCGAGCTGGTTCACGAAAAGAAGATTGAGGGTATCAGCCACATTCAGGACGAGTCGGATAAGTCGGGCATGCGCTTGGTCATTGAACTCAAGCGCGGCGAAGTCCCCGAAGTGGTTCTCAATAACCTGTACAAGCAGACGCAGCTGCAAGACACCTTCGGCATGAATATGGTGGCCCTGATCAACGGCCAGCCCAAACTTTGCAACCTAAAAGATCTGATCGAAGTTTTCCTCAGGCACCGGCGCGAGGTCGTCACCCGCCGCACGGTATTTAACTTGCGTAAGGCTCGGGAGAGGGGCCATGTGCTCGAAGGCCTGGCGGTTGCACTGGCCAATATTGACGAATTCATCCGCATCATTCGCGAATCACCCACCCCGCCCGTGGCGCGCCAGGAGTTGATGACAAAATCCTGGGACAGCAAACTCGTGCGCGAGATGCTCACGCGCACCCGCGCTGATGGAGCGCAGGTCAATGCCAACGACTATCGGCCCGACGGGCTTGAAAAAGAATTTGGCATGGGTGCAGACGGCCTCTACCGCCTGTCAGAAACACAGGCGCAAGAAATTCTGCAAATGCGCCTGCAACGACTGACTGGGCTTGAGCAAGACAAGATCGTGGGTGAGTACAAGGAAGTCATGGCCGAGATCGACGACTTGCTCGACATCCTGGCCCGCCCTGAACGGGTGTCGGCCATCATTGGCGATGAGTTGACCCAACTGCGCCAAGAGTTTGGTCAAACCAAATTGGGCGCGCGCCGCAGCGTCATCGAACACAACGCACAAGACCTGGCCACCGAAGACCTGATCACGCCCACCGACATGGTGGTCACCCTCAGCCACACGGGTTACATCAAAAGCCAGCCGCTGTCGGAATACAGGGCCCAGAAACGCGGAGGTCGCGGCAAGCAAGCCACTGCCACCAAAGAAGATGATTGGGTTGATCAGCTCTTCATTGCCAATACCCACGACTACATCCTGTGCTTCAGCGACCGGGGCCGCCTTTATTGGCTCAAGGTTTGGGAGGTGCCCCAGGGCTCCCGTGGCTCGCGCGGGCGCCCCATCGTGAACATGTTCCCCCTGCAGGAGGGCGAAAAAATCACGGTGGTTTTGCCACTAACCGGTGACAACAGCAGCTTTCCGGCGAACCACTACGTGTTCATGGCCACCAGCATGGGTACGGTCAAGAAAACGGCCCTGGAGGACTTCAGCAACCCGCGCAAAGCGGGCATTATTGCGGTTGACCTGGACCCCGGTGACTACCTGATCGGCGCAGCGTTAACCGATGGCGAGCACGATGTCATGCTGTTTTCCGATGGCGGCAAAGCGGTGCGTTTTGACGAAAACGATGTCCGGCCGATGGGGCGTCAGGCGCGTGGCGTGCGCGGCATGATGCTTGAAGAAGGACAAAGCGTTATCGCCATGCTGGTGGCCGAAGATGAGACCCAAAGCGTGCTGACCGCCACGCAAAACGGCTATGGAAAACGCACGTCGATCACTGAATACACGCGCCACGGCCGAGGCACCAAAGGCATGATCGCCATTCAACAATCAGAGCGCAATGGCAAAGTGGTGGCAGCCACTTTGGTACACGCAGACGACGAAATCATGCTGATTACCGACAAGGGTGTTCTGGTGCGCACCCGGGTGAGCGAGATTCGGGAGCTTGGTCGCGCCACGCAAGGTGTGACGCTGATCAGCATGGACGCTGGCTCCGGCCTGATTGGCCTGCAGCGGATTGTCGAAAACGACGCCCTGGGCGCATCGCCTGAAGCCACGGCCGAAGACGATGAAGCCGCGGCCTCGGGGCAAAACGACTGAAGTCGCGCAAGCCCAGGACCTGCCGTGAGCCGACCTTTCAATTTTTCTGCAGGCCCTGCTGCCCTGCCCGAAGCGGTTTTGACCCAGGCCAGCGCAGAAATGCTGGACTTTCAGGGCAGTGGCCTGAGCGTGATGGAGATGAGCCACCGAAGCAAAGAGTTCGGTGCCATCCACCAGGCAGCCCAGGCTGACCTGCGCGAGATCCTGGCGGTGCCGGACAACTACCGCATCCTGTTCATGCAAGGGGGCGGCATCGCTGAAAACGCCATCGTGCCACTTAATCTGTCCAAGGGGCAGACGGTGGACTTTGTGGTGACTGGCAGTTGGAGCCAAAAATCTTACAAAGAGGCTGCGCGCTACTGCACCACGCACCTGGCGCAAAGCAACGCGGACTCAGGCCACACCCACCTGCCAGCGCCAAGCAGCTGGCGCTTGAGTGAACATGCCGCTTACGTCCACCTTTGCTCGAACGAAACCATCCATGGTGTTGAATTTCAGTCACTGCCGGACTTAAAAGCACTCGGCTCAGACGCCCCACTGGTGATTGATTTTTCCTCGCACGTAGCATCGCGCCCGGTGGACTGGTCTCGTGTCGGCCTGGCCTTTGCTGGCGCACAAAAAAACCTGGGGCCAGCGGGCCTGACCATTGTGGTCGTGCGCGAGGACTTGCTCGATCGCGCCCTGCCTATTTGCCCCAGCGCTTTCAACTACAAGTTAGTGGCCGACAACGATTCCATGTTCAATACACCGCCAACCTACAGCATTTACATCGCCGGCCTGGTGTTTCAATGGATCAAGCGCGAAGGCGGTGTGTCGGCCATGGAATCACGTAGCGTGGCTAAAGCCAATTTGCTCTACGGGTTTTTGGATGACTCGGCTTTTTACACCTGCCGCGTGGAGCCCAGCTGTCGCTCGCGCATGAACGTACCCTTCTTTTTAGCTGACGAGGCCTTGAACAATGATTTTTTAGCAGGCGCCAAAGCTGCGGGGCTATTACAGCTTAAAGGTCACAAATCGGTCGGCGGCATGCGCGCTAGCATCTACAACGCCATGCCATTGGCCGGTGTCCAGGCCCTCGTTGATTACATGGCCGACTTCGAGCGCCACCGCGCTTGAGGTACAAAGCGTTCTGTCTGACAAAACCAGCATGGCAAAAACACTATCCGATTTGCGCAAGGAAATCGATGCAGTTGACACCGATTTACTCAGACTGCTGAACCAGCGCGCCCAGTTGGCCCACGAGGTGGGTGAGCTCAAACGCGCCGAGGGTTCGGCAGTGTTTCGTCCTGCGCGCGAGCTGCAGGTCATCAACGCTTTGCAAGCCGCCAACGCTGGCCCGCTTAAAAGCGACAACATTAGCAACATCTGGCGCGAAATCATGTCCGCCTGCCGCTCTTTGGAAAGCGATCAGCGCGTGGCGTATCTGGGTCCCACGGGCACTTTCAGTGAACAAGCGGCCATTGGCTTTTTCGGCTCCAGCATGGCGCGCGTGCCATGCCCAAGCATCGACGAAGTTTTTCGCGCCACGGCAGCTGGCAGTGCAGACTTTGGTGTGGTGCCCATTGAAAACTCTTCCGAAGGCGTGATTTCTCGCTCCCTGGATTTGTTGCTGCATTCACCGTTGCATATCGTGGGTGAAACCAGCTTGCTGGTGCGACACAACCTGTTGCGACTGGAGCCTGCAATCGAAGGTATCGAGGTGGTGCTTGCCCACCCGCAAGCGCTGGCCCAGTGTCAACAATGGCTGAACGCCCATCTGCCCAATGCAGAGCGTCGGGCAGCCTCAAGCAATGCCGAGGGTGCCCGTCTGGCCGCGAGCAACCCGGCTTGGGCCGCCATTGCCAGCGAACGCGCGGGCAGTGAGTTTGGCCTTCACACGGTCTCCAAGGCCATTCAGGACGACGCCTCCAACCGCACCCGCTTTGCCATCGTCTGCCTGCCCCAAACCATGGCTGCGCCAGAGGCCACCGGCAAAGACTGTGTCAGCCTGGCCGTTTCGGTGACCAACCGCGCTGGCGCTGTGCACGATTTGCTGGTGCCCCTAAAGCGCCATGGTGTTTCCATGACGCGCTTTGAATCGCGACCGGCGCGCTCGGGCCAATGGGAATACTATTTCTACATCGATCTTGAAGGCCACCCTACCCAACCGGCTGTTCAGATGGCGCTGGACGAGCTGCGTCAACTGTGTGCTTTTTACAAAGTCCTTGGCACGTACCCCCTCGGCTCCTGAGCCGTTGCGTGACCTGGCGACATGAATTCATCGAGCGATCGGATGTACCAAAAACTGGGCTTGATTGGCTGCGGACTGATGGGCGGCTCATTTGCGCTGGCCATGCGCCGCGCTGGTTTGGTGCGCCAGATTACCGGCTACAGCCCATCGCAAAGCACCCTGGACAAAGCGCTCAATTTGGGGGTCATCGATGAACAGGCCACGCAGGCAGCAGACGCTGCACGGGACGCAGACTTGATTTTGGTGGCCGTGCCCGTCGCCGCGACCGAGTCCGTTTTAGCCGCCATTGCGCCAGCGCTGTCCCCAAAAGTGCTGGTTATGGATGTGGGCTCGACCAAGTGCGACGTGGTCGCGGCAGCCCGCGCAGCCCTGAAAGACCGGATCTCGTGCTTCGTGCCGGCGCATCCCATCGCTGGCAAAGAGCGGGCTGGTATAGAGCAAGCGGATGCTGGCCTGTACCAGGACCGGCTGCTCATCCTCACACCCAGCGGGGACACGGCATTAGCCAAAAGTCGCGAAGCCACCAAGCTGTGGGAAGCGTTGGGAAGCCAAGTGACGAGCCTTACGCCCGAACAACACGACACCATCTTTGCGGCGGTCAGCCACCTGCCGCATCTGCTGGCCTTTGCGTTCATGCGCAGCGTGGTTCAGCAGCCGATGGGGCAACGCTTTTTGGAGTTGGCCGGGCCGGGCTTTCGGGATTTCACGCGCATTGCCGCCAGTGACCCCAAGGTTTGGCGCGACATCTTGTTGGCCAACCGGGAAGAAGTGCTGCGCCAATGTTTGATGTTTCAGGACGAACTGCGCGGCCTCTCAACGCTGATGGCCAGTGGTGATGCCCAAGCGATTGAGCAGGCAATTGCCACTGCCAGCGCAGCCAGAGCCGACTGGCAGATGAACCAAAACTGACGGCCATGTACGCGACCCGTTTTCTTGACATCCCCGCCTTGGCCACTGCCCAAGGCAGCCTGCGTTTGCCTGGCTCCAAAAGTATTTCTAACCGTGTGCTGTTGCTGTCTGCGCTGTGCGCGGGAAGCACCACCGTGCATGACCTGTTGGACTCCGATGACACCCAAGTGATGCTCGAGGCACTGCGTCAACTCGGTTGCGCCATCCAGCGCCAGGGGACGTCGATCACCATCGAGGGCATGGGTGGTAGCGTTCGCAACGCCAGCGCCAATCTGTTCATGGGTAACGCAGGCACGGCTATTCGGCCCTTGACCGCCGCGTTGTCCGTCATTGGGGGGCAGTTCGAACTGCGTGGCGTTGAGCGCATGCACGAGCGCCCCATCGGAGACCTGGTCGATGCACTGCGCCAGCTGGGCTGCCAGATCGACTATTTGCAAAATCCTGGCTACCCCCCGCTGCGCATCGGGCATCCGACACTCAGGCTGGGTCAACCCATCCAGGTGAGGGGCGACGTTTCCAGTCAGTTTTTAACCGCCTTGTTGATGGCATTGCCTCTGGTTGCCACGAGCGACATCGTTATCGACGTGGTGGGCGAGCTCATTTCACGCCCCTACATTGAAATCACCCTCAATTTACTGGCCAAATTTGGCGTCAATGTTCGACGTGACCAATGGCAACGCTTCACCATAGCAGCGGGCAGTCGCCTGCAATCGCCTGGCGAGGTGTATGTCGAGGCTGACGCATCGTCAGCTAGCTATTTTGTAGCGCTGGGTGCCATAGCAGGGGTAAACCAGCCGGTTCGTATTGAGGGTGTGGGCGCCGCCTCCATCCAAGGCGACATTCGGTTTATCGATGCTGCCCGTCAAATGGGCGCGCACATCGACAGTGGCGCAAACTGGCTGTCGATTTCGCGCGGTCAGTGGCCACTTAAGGCGATCGATCTGGACTGCAACCACATCCCCGACGCGGCGATGACGTTGGCAGTCATGGCCATGTACGCCCAGGGCACCAGCACCCTGCGCAACATTGCCAGTTGGCGCGTCAAGGAAACCGACAGACTCAGCGCCATGGCCTGCGAGCTGCGCAAGTTGGGCGCCAGGGTTGAAGAGGGCGATGATTTTCTTCGCATCTCGCCACCCGCGGATATCACCGATTGGCGTTCAGCCAGCATCCACACCTACGACGATCACCGCATCGCCATGTGTTTCTCACTGGCGGCGTTCAATCCGGCGCAGCGCACCGTGCGTATTGAAGATCCGAAATGCGTCGCAAAAACCTACCCGGACTATTTCGAGGATTTCTTCAAACTGTGCACGCCAATCACCGACGCCGTGCCCGTCATCACCATCGACGGGCCGACTGCCTCGGGCAAAGGCACCCTGGCCGAAGGTGTAGCCAAAGCTTTGGGCTACCACCTGCTGGACTCTGGCGCGCTATACCGAATTGTTGGATTGGCCGCCCTCGAGGCTGGCCTTAGCCTTAGCACCCAAAGTGAGAGCGAAATCGCTGCCCTGGCCACAAATCTTCCGGTTCAGTTTACGGGTGACCGCGTATTGCTTGCCGGGCGCGACATCACCGAGCAGATCCGACGCGAGGAGGCTGGCATGAATGCCTCCAAGGTCTCCGCCCTGCCCTTAGTGCGCCATGCGCTGGTTGACCTTCAATTGCGTTTTCGCAAGCTTCCTGGGCTGGTCGCTGACGGCCGGGACATGGGCACGGTCATTTTCCCGGGCGCCCCGCTAAAGGTTTTTTTGACGGCCAGCGTTGATGCACGGGCGCAGAGGCGTCACAGTCAATTGATTTCAAAGGGAATTTCGGTTACACTCCCGTCCCTTCGCGCTGACTTACAAGCGCGCGATGAACGCGACACAACGCGTGCCATCTCGCCTTTGAAGCCTGCACAAGACGCCCAGCTCCTGGACAACTCTGGCCTGTCAATCGAAGCCTCGATTGAGCGGGTGTTGTGCTGGTGGCAAAGCAAAACGCTTTAGTGAGACGCCCACAAGCGCATTGCCAAAGCAAACCGCCTCAGCGCTTCGGTGCTGTTGCACAGGCCCTTGACTGAACTTCCGCGCTGCAACAGCGCACCTTGGTCAAGGTTCACAACCTAAACCCACGGACCTGTCCGTGTTAAAGCGCGTCGCGAGACGCAATTCATCATGTCTGAATCTTTTGCCGCCCTGTTTGAAGAGTCTTTGAAGCGCACCGAAATGCGCACTGGCGAGGTCATCACCGCCGAAGTTGTTCGTATCGAACACAGCTTTGTGGTGGTCAACGCCGGCCTCAAGTCCGAGGCCTACGTACCCATCGAAGAATTCAAGAACGACCAGGGCGAAATTGAAGTCCACGTTGGCGACTTCGTGTCGGTTGCGATCGGCTCCATCGAAAACGGCTACGGCGACACCATTTTGAGCCGCGACACCGCCAAGCGATTGGCCTCCTGGATGAGCCTGGAAAAAGCGCTCGAATCCGGCGAGTTCGTCACTGGTACCACCAGTGGCAAAGTCAAAGGTGGTCTGACGGTTCTGGTCAACGGTATTCGCGCCTTCCTGCCCGGCTCGCTGGTGGACACCCGTCCTACCAAGGACTTGTCTCCGTACGAGAACAAGACCCTCGAGTTCAAAGTTATCAAGCTCGACCGCAAGCGCAACAACGTGGTTTTGAGCCGTCGCGCGGTAATCGAAGCGTCCATGGGCGAAGAGCGCGAAAAACTGATGAGCACGCTCAAAGAAGGTGCGATCGTCAACGGCGTTGTGAAAAACATCACCGAATACGGCGCATTCGTGGACCTGGGCGGCATCGATGGTCTGTTGCACATCACCGACATGGCCTGGCGTCGCGTTCGCCACCCCTCTGAGGTGGTAACCGCTGGTCAGGAAATCACCGCCAAGATCCTTAAGTTCGATACCGAGAAAAACCGCGTGTCCTTGGGTCTGAAGCAAATGGGCGACGACCCTTGGATGGGCGTGAGCCGCCGCTACCCATCGAGCACCCGCTTGTTCGGCAAAATCACCAACATCGCCGACTACGGCGCGTTTGTTGAGCTGGAGCCGGGCATCGAAGGCTTGGTGCACGTGTCCGAGATGGACTGGACCAACAAAAACGTGGCCCCAAGCAAGATCGTGTCTTTGGGTGATGAAGTCGAAGTCATGGTCCTGGAGATCGACGAAGACAAGCGTCGTATCTCGCTGGGCATGAAGCAATGCAAAGCCAATCCCTGGCAAGAATTTGCCCAAAACACCAAGCGCGGCGACCGCGTCAAAGGCCCGATCAAGTCGATCACCGACTTTGGCGTCTTTGTGGGCTTGGCCGCTGGCATCGACGGACTGGTGCACCTGTCGGACCTGTCCTGGAACGAGCAAGGCGACGCCGCCGTGCGCGAATTCAAGAAAGGCCAGGAGGTCGAAGCTATTGTGCTGGCTGTTGATGTCGAGCGCGAGCGGATCTCGCTGGGCATCAAGCAACTGGACTCTGACCCCTTCACCACATTCGCCTCTGTCAATGACAAGGGCGCAGTCGTCACTGGCAAAGTCAAGACGGTGGACGCCCGTGGCGCTGAGATCGACCTGGGTGAAGATGTCATCGGCTACCTGCGCGCCAGCGAAATCTCGCGTGACCGTGTGGAAGACGCTCGCTCTGTGCTCAAAGAAGGCGACGAAGTCACGGCTGTGGTGATCAATGTGGACCGCAAGACCCGCAACATCCAGGTGTCGATCAAGGCGAAAGACCAGGCTGACCAAAATGAGGCCATGGCCAGCTTGAGCCAACAATCGGCGCGTGAGAATGCTGGCACGACCAGCCTGGGTGCGTTGTTGCGTGCCAAGCTCGACAACAACTGATCAAGGGTTGCTGCATCCCCAAGGACTTGGCAACCGGATGAACGACTCATTCGGTTGCCCCTTTTAATCTCGCCATGACACGCTCGGACCTGGTTGAAGAACTCGCTGCCCGCTTTGGTCAACTGACCCAACGCGATGCAGAGATTGCAGTCAAGACCATTTTGGACGCCATCAGCGATGCGCTGGTCCAGGGGCACCGCATCGAAATTCGCGGCTTCGGGAGCTTTTCGGTCAATCACCGCCAACCCCGACTGGGTCGCAACCCTCGCAGCGGCGAAAGTGTTCTGATCCCCGAGAAACGGGTTCCGCATTTCAAGCCCGGCAAAGCCTTGCGCGAGGCGGTCGATCAAAACATGCCCAAGGGTCGCCCGCTAGACCCCTGAGCGCTACGCGGCACTGGGCCTGGTGCTGCCACCACCAAAACCTACAAAGGCCGTGCGCACACCCTGAAAGCTAGAATCATGGGCGTATGCCAACACCCTTGAAGCACGTCCTGCGCCTGATCAGAATCTTGATCAAGGTCGGCGTATTTTTCACCCTGTTCGCCTTTGCGCTGAACAACCAGCAAGACACGGTGGTGCACTTCTTTTTTGGCTACCAGTGGCAAGCACCCCTAGTTTTGGTAGTCCTGAGTGTGTTCGCCCTGGGCGTGGGCGTGGGTGTGCTGGGCATGCTTCCACTTTGGTGGCGCAAGCGCAAGAGCCCTGAGGTCAAACCAGCGACGCCCAGCGCCAACGACTCCAGCACAGGCGCAAACGCAGCGACGCCACCGGCCTACGCGGATGGAATTTGACCTGACGTGGTTATTGCTAGGCCTGCCATTGGTGTTTGCGATGGGATGGCTGGCCTCGCGCATGGACCTGCGGCAATTACGCGCTGAAAACCGTCAGGCACCCAAAGCCTATTTCAAAGGGCTTAACTATTTGCTCAACGAGCAGCAAGACCAGGCCATCGACGCCTTCATCGAGGCGGTGCAAAAAGACCCCGACACCAGCGAGCTGCACTTTGCCCTGGGTAATCTGTTCAGACGTCGTGGTGAATACGACCGAGCGGTGCGCGTTCATCAGCACCTGCTCTCACGCAGCGATTTGAGTCGCGTAGACCGGGACCGCGCGCAGTACGAGCTGGCCATGGACTTCCTCAAAGCAGGCTTGCTTGACCGTGCCGAGGAGGCTTTGCACAAGCTCGAGGGCAGCGTTCTTGAGCAACAAGCCCGCATCGCGCTGCTGGCAAGCTGCGAACGCAGTCGGGACTGGTCCACCGCGGCTACCGTGGCACAAAAACTTGAGAACAGCCAGCCAGGCGTTTTTTCAAGTCGGCTCGCTCACTACCAG
>JAURGS010000066.1 GCA_030833685.1 Rhodoferax sp.
CCGTCGTGTATGTGGACGTGTTGGCAGCAGCATGCGTCAACGTGCCAAAACTTGGTGCTAAGTCAGTAGCAGTCGTAGTAACCACTGCGCCTGGATTGTCAATAATCAGTGTTGGAATAGAAATCGATGTTGTTGAGTGGTAGTCAACAGATTGAGATTGTGTAATCGGCAAAGTTATTGAATTGAGCACCCTGATTTCCTCAGCAAGTGCATTAACCGTCTCGTCATTTAAATCGTCTGCATCTAGGCCCATGCCGTGATTCGTGTTAGCCCAACGAATGACATCGCCTGCGCCGATTGCGTTCAACCGTCCCGCTGTGTAGCCATGACAACCGCTGCAATTGGTTGCCCAGGAATAATTTGGCGCCGCAGAGGCTACGACTGACGACATCAACAACAGGATCGCGAAAGCGCTTCTACCAATCCATCGGCTGATCGTCAAATGCAACCGGCTCATAGAGAGCCCCATGTTTCGGGAGTGGTCGTTGCAAATGCAACACCACAGGCGCCAATAAATCGGCCCCATGCGTCCACAAACATTTTTGCTGCTTCGATGTAGCCTTGCCGTAGAGTTGAAAGCCCAGTTGTCATTGCATCGTCAGTGGCAAGAATAGTTTCTTTGTACCATAGTGCGTCTACTCTGTGATCGTCACAATGTGAACGCGCCCTAGGGATAACCCTTGGGTTCGCCAACTGGCAGACAGGCCGCTCGCATCCGGCCTACAAACGCATCACCAGGCCTACTGAAACGCCACTTCGTTAAAGCTGCGCAATTTGCGGCTGTGCAGCTGGTCGATGCCTTGCTCGCGCAAGAGCTCAAGCGCGCGCACGCCAATGCGCAAATGCTGGTCTACACGCTCGCGGTAAAAGTGGTTGGCCATGCCCGGCAGCTTGATCTCGCCGTGCAGGGGCTTGTCGCTCACGCACAGCAAGGTACCGTAGGGCACCCGAAAGCGAAAACCGTTGGCCGCGATGGTGGCACTTTCCATGTCCAGCGCCACCGCGCGACTTTGGCTAAAGCGCCGCTGCGGTGCGTTATCCGGCAAGAGCTCCCAGTTGCGGTTATCGGTTGAGGCTACCGTGCCGGTGCGCATCACGCGCTTGAGCTCAGCGCCTTGAATCTGCGTCACTTCGGACACCGCAGACTCCAGGGCCTGCTGGATTTCAGCCAGCGCGGGAATGGGCACCCACAGGGGCAGCTCTTCATCGAGCACATGGTCTTCGCGCACATAGCCATGCGCCAGCACATAGTCGCCGAGCTGCTGGGTTGTGCGAAGCCCCGCGCAATGCCCCAGCATGATCCAGGCGTGCGGGCGCAGCACCGCAATATGGTCCGTGATGTTCTTGGCGTTGGCCGGGCCCACGCCGATATTGACCATGGTGATGCCGCTGTGGCCCTTGCGCACCAGGTGGTAGCCGGGCATTTGCGGTAAGCGCACGCTATCAGACGTCTGCTGGCTTGCAACACCCTTGCGGTGAACGATGTTGCCTGGCTCAATAAACGCGGCGTAAGGCGAGTTGGCATCGGCCATGGCGGCGTGGCCCATGGCGATGAACTCGTCAATATAAAACTGGTAGTTGGTAAAGAGCACAAAGTTCTGAAAGTGCTCTGGCGCTGTGCCGGTGTAGTGGCGCAGGCGCTGCAAGGAGTAGTCAACCCTGGGCGCGGTAAACAATGACAGCGGCTGCCCCTCACCATGCCTGGCCATGAAAGTGCCGTTAGCGATGCCGTCGTCCATGGCCGATAAATCGGGCAAGTCAAACAAATCACGCAGGCGTTCGCGTTGCTGCGGGCTCAAACTACCCTCCAGGTGGTCGTTGTCACCAAAGCAAAAATGCACAGGAATCGGGTGGTGGCTGATTCCCACCTCCAGCTCAACACCGTGGTTGGCGATCAACAGGCCGAACTGCTCCCGGTAGTAACGGGCAAACAAATCCGGGCGCGTGAGGGTTGTCTCAAATCTCCCGGGCGCTGACAAAAAGCCGTAACTCAGGCGCTTATCCCCAGGCTGCGCGCGTCTGGACACCGAGTCGGCATGCAGCCGAACGTAGGGATAGCAGGCACGCAGGCGCTCACCGGAACCTTTGCCAGCCACATACTGTTGCATGCCTTCGCGCAGGTGCAAGGTGGCTGCCTCATAAAGTTTCTGCACTTGCGCCAGCGCTGCCTGCGCGTCGGTGTAGCGCTCTGGCGGATGAAAAGGGGGAGACTTGGTCATGGCATATTGTTTCACTTTCCCGGGATTCGGGTGCCCCAGCCGCCCGCTGGACTGCAGCAGACTCCCGACGGGCGTGGAACAATAGGGTTAGACGGTGAACTCCACGCCGGATGCGATTTTTTGTCATGCAGCGTGAGCCAGCTCATTTTTATTGTCACTGTCCCGAATGCTTCAATCCACCTGTTGCCCAGCGCTGAGCCATTTTCAAACGCCTGAGGCGGCGCGCCTGCTCACCGGCATCGTGCGCGGTTTTGAGCGTGAGTGCCTGCGTGTCGACGCCAGCGGCCGTCTGGCCAAAACATTTCACCCCAGCGCCTTGGGCTCCAAGCTCACGCACCCCTGGATCACCACCGACTACGCCGAGGCGCTGCTGGAGTTCATCACACCCGCTTCAGCCGACCCCAGCTTTCCGCTAACCTTCCTCAAAGACATCCACCAGTTCACAGTGCAAAAACTCGAGGGTGAAATCCTTTGGGCGGGCTCCATGCCCTGCAAAATTGGTGAAGACGCCGATATCGCCATCGCCGACTATGGCGTCTCACACACGGCGCGCTTCAAACAGGTCTACCGCCAGGGCCTCAGTGCGCGCTACGGGCGCGCCATGCAAACCATTGCCGGGGCGCACTACAACTGGTCGCTGCCAGAAGAGTTTTGGCTCACGCTTCGAGACGGCCTTGGCGGCGCGCCTGAGCTGCAAAGCTTTGTGAACGAACGCTACTTTGGGCTGATCCGCAATTTTTTACGCTCAAGCTGGCTGGTGCCCTACCTGTTTGGCGCCTCGCCCGCTCTGTGCCGCACGTTTTTCCAAGGGCAGGCGCATAGCGCCAGCTTGAGTGAGCTGCTGCCCGGCACCCTGTACGGCCCACATGCAACCAGCCTGCGCATGAGTGACCTGGGCTATCAAAACCACGCGCAAGACAAACTTGCCATCAGCTTCAATTCATTGGCGGAGTACACCGATGCGCTTGAAAAAGCCATCCGCACGCCTGACCCGTACTACGAGGCCCTGGGTGTGCGCCAGGGTGATACATGGAACCAACTTAACGGCTGTGTGCTGCAGACCGAGAGCGAGTTTTACGCGTCCATACGTCCCAAACGTGTTGGCCTCAAAGGCGAGCGGCCTGCGCTGGCACTGAAAACCTACGGGGTTCAGTACATCGAGATGCGCCTGTTTGACCTCAACCCCTTTGTCGACATCGGCATCGCGCCAGAGCAAAGTTTGTTTGCCGACATTTTGTTGTTGATGTGCCAGTTCATGGACAGCCCACCCATCACGGCGCGCGAGCAGTCTGAAATTGACGAGAACAAGCGCCGCGTGGTGCATTACGGACGACAAGAAGATCTGCTGCTCTTGCGCAATAACCACGAGCAACCCTTGCGCGAGCTGGCGCATCAATTGTTTGATGAGATGGCGCCTTTTGCCAGCTTGCTCGACGCTGGGTACGGATCAAACCACTACGCGCAGGCCCTGAAAGCCTTGCACCAGCGCGTCGATCACGCTGAGCTCACGCCGTCGGCACAAGTCATTGAGGCATCGCGCCAGCACGGCAGCTATTTTGAATTTGCGCTGGCCATGTCACAAGCCCATACACAGAGTCTGCGCAGCCAGGCGCTGCCGCCTGAGATGCTTGAGAGCTTTGAGCGCAGCGTCCAAACCTCGCTGGAAGAGCAAAACGAGTTTGACACTACCGTGGTGGGCAGCTTTGAAGATTTTGTGGCGGCCTATTACGCCTGATCTGTGCAAGACGATGGACCAAACCACGGATGCGCAGTCAGTTTTTGTGCCCAGTGATGCCCTGCTTCGATGGGTCAGCATCAGTCTGGCTGTGCTGGCCCACGTGGCTTTGCTCTGGGGACTGATGAGCACTGGCCGGGCCCCCGATGCCGCCAAGCAGCATCTCACCTGGCAAGCCAACCTGATTGCCGACGCGCCAGCCCCACTAAGCCCAGCGCCGCTTGCCAAGCCAGCACCTGCTAGCGTGCCTCAGCCCCCCACCATGAACATTGCCACTGCCGCGCCCGTTGCCAAAACGCCGCTGCTGCCCCAGCCGACAAGTAAGCCCCCACCACAGAAGAATCTTGACGCCCAAGCAGCGCCGGCCACAGAAACTGCGCAAAAGCCTGCCAAGGCTGCCGCGGCGCCCCCAACCCTAGCCGCCGAGCCGTCAAGCCCCGCGCCCACGCCCCCTGCTATTCGGATACCTGAGCCAAGCCAGGCACCGATGATGGTTAGCGCCGCTGGAGAGATGGCGTCGTCCCCGGCGCGTACCAGCTCGCCAAGCCAAAGCCCAACGCCCGCAGTCCCAAGCGAAACTGCGGCTCGCACGCCGCCTGTGGCGCCGGCTCTGGAGGCAGACGGCAGAAACGCCGAGGCGCAACCCAGCAGCGATCCGCCCATAACAGCCACTGCCACTGCCAAACTGCAAGCGCCTGCACCGATTGCCCAACGCGCGGACGCGGATCAGTTGGCAATTGCGCTGCGTTGCCCACGCCAGCAAGCGCCACAAATGCCCAGCAGAGCCCTGCGCCTAGGCATTGAAGGGTCGGTGCAAGCCGACATCTTCATCAGGGATGGCAAAGTACACGACGTCGCCATCGTCTCTGGCCCTCGGGTATTCCACCAGGCGGTGGTGGAGGCTGCACGCCAATATGAGTGCAACCTCACCCCCACCCCTGTTCGTGCCCGGCAAACCTTTGTCTTCAAAATAAATTGAAGCGCACATCACGCTGCAGGTTGTGGCCAGCGGCCGCATAATCACTGACACGCCGTAGCCCGATATGGCGGCTTTTGTGAACCAGTCAGGCCGATGAAATCTCGATCCCAGGCATTGCGCAACTACCTTGTGCGCCGGTTTCTGTTGATGGTGCCCACCTTTATTGGCATCACTTTTTTCACGTTCTTGCTCTGCCAGTTTGTACCGGGTGGCCAGATCGACCAACTGCGTATGACGCTGGCAGGAGCAGCGGGCACCACAGAGGCCAACGCCACCGGCTCATCGCGCGTGCAGCTCGATATTCCAGACGAGCAAATGAAAATGCTCAAGGCCTACTACGGTTTTGACAAGCCTTTGCACATCGCTTACGGCAAATGGCTAGCTGACACAGTTCGCCTAGACCTCGGGAGCTCGTTTCGGTACAGCGAACCGGTCACGCGTGTAATTGCTGAGCGGCTACCGGTGTCGATCTATTACGGCATCATCACCGCCATCTTCACCTACGGTATCTGCATACCACTGGGCATCCTCAAGGCGATTCGCCACCGAACGCGAATTGACACACTCACCTCTGTTTTGATTTTTGTGGGCTACGCTGTCCCCGGCTTTGCCTTGGGTGCGGTACTGAGCAACTTGTTGTCTGTGCATTGGTCCGTATTTCCGCTAGGGGGCTTTGCCTCCATCGGCGCAGACAAAATGCCTTGGGCAACACGCGTGGTCGACATTCTTTGGCATTCGGTGCTGCCCTTGGTGGCTTATCTGGCTGGGTCATTCGCCGTGACCACCATGCTGATGAAGAACAGCCTGCTGGAAAACATGAGCGCTGACTACGTCAAAACCGCCTTGGCCAAAGGGCTGACCTGGCGGCGCGCTGTGTTTGTGCATGCCCTGCGCAACTCGCTCATTCCAATGGCCACCACCGCAGGAACCTTGCTGGGCATTTTTCTCACCGGCAGCTTTTTGATTGAGAGCGTGTTCAACATCCGCGGCATCGGGTTGCTGGCATTCGAGGCTATTCAGACACGCGACTTTCCTGTGGTGATGGGCTTTCTGGTGATCTCCAGCGTTTTGCTCATGGTGGGCAACTTGCTGTCGGACCTGGTCGTGGCGTTGGTGGATCCGCGCGTGCGGTTTGAATAAACCATGGCCTGGTTGAAGCTGGACCCCATCACCCGACGACGCTGGCAGCGCTTTACGCGCATCAAGCGCGGCTACTACTCGCTGTGGATCCTGCTGATTGCGATGGCGCTGGCGGTGTTGGCGCCTTTTCTCGCAGAGAGCCGCGCGCTGCTGGTGTGGCACCAGGGTCAGATCTACTTTCCCACCTTTCAATACCTGGACATGAAGACCTTCGGCCAGGCGCCACCAAGCGCCTGGGACACGGGCGATATTGAGACCGAGTACTTTCGCTTACAGCGGGAGTGGCAAACCGAAAAAACACTGTACGCGCAAGCACTCCACAGTGGGCCACAGGACGCGGCAGCGCGCGCTGCGCTGGCTAAGCGCTACCCTAACCGCGACAACTTTGTGGTGATGCCGCTCATTCCATGGAACCCCTACCAGAATGATTTTTGGTCCAACGAAATCCTGCATGAAATCCAAAGTGAACTCGACGCAGGCCGCACTGATGGCGCCTATCGCATCGCCTTGCGTGATGGCCTGGATGAACTGGCAAGCAAGATTCGGGATGGCAGCCTGGCCACGCTGCTCAAGGACCCCGCCAAGGCCGCCAACGGCAAGCTAAGCAGTCTGGCCCAGTCGGGTGCGGTGCCATCACTCCAAGGGCTTGGCGGTCTGCCACCCAGCCCAATCCACTGGGGACGAAAACATTACCTCGGTACCGATTCGCAGGGACGCGACGTGGCCTCGCGTCTTTTGTATGGGTTTCGGATTTCGATATTTTTCGCGCTTTTCTTGGTGATCTCCGGCCAAATAATTGGCACCGCCATCGGCAGCCTACAGGGCTATCTGGGAGGTCGCTTTGACATCCTGAGTCAACGGCTCATCGAAATCCTGATCGCCATTCCCTTTCTTTACGTGGTGATTGTGGTGGCGGCCTTGTTTCAACCCGGCTTTTGGATGTTGCTGGGCATTCTGGCCTTGTTTCAGTGGATCGGCATCACCTTTTTCATGCGCACCGAGATGTACCGAGAAAAAACCCGTGAGTACTGCCTGGCGGCCCGGTCGTACGGCGCCTCGCACCTGCGCATTGTGTTTCGCCATTTATTGCCCAATTGCCTCACGCCCTTGGTAACCTTCACGCCCTTTGCTGTGGTGGGCGCCATCTTTACCCTCACGGGGCTGGACTACCTGGGCTACGGCTTGCCCGCACCCACTCCGAGCTGGGGCGAACTCATCGGGCAGGCATTGCAGGCCGAAAACCGCGACAAACTTTGGCTCACCCTGGCCCCATTCACGGTGCTGACGATCACCCTGGTGCTGGTTGTTTTTATTGGTGAGTCTGTGCGCGAAGCCTTTGACCCCAAGCAATATGCCCGCTACGAATAAGCGTACGCATTGGTCGATCCGCTTGGCGCTTGCGGCCGTGCTAAGCGCCGCGCTTGCCAACACCACCGCTTGGGCGCAAACCGTAGCCACGGCACCTGCGAGCGCAGCAGCATCTTCGGCCGGTACACCTATCAGCCTGCCACCCGACATTCAATGGGAAACCAATAACGACGACCCGCCCATCGGCTCCAGCCAGGCCATTCGTGGTGGCACTTTTCGTGATGCTATCGGCGCCTACCCACTGACCTTTCGCCTGATGGGACCCAACGCCAACGATGGCTTTGCCGGCTGGAACCGCTTATTCACCATGGCCTTCACCCTGGTTCAGCGCCATCCGGTGAGCGACCGTTTCATCCCCATGATGGCAACACACTGGTCGATTCAGAAAGACCAGAAGACGATTTATTTCAAGCTGGACCCCGATGCACGTTTTAGCGACGGGCAAGCGATCACGGCGAAGGACTATGTCTTTACCTGGAACATGTTTCGCTCACCCCACATCGTCGATCCGTTTTACAACAACTACGCCAAGCGGTATTTCGAATCGGTTGATCGCATTGATGACCACACCTTGCGGGTTGTCGGCACGCGCCCGAGCTGGCGGCCTTTGTCCGACTACGCCGGACTGTGGCCCACGCCCTCGCACACCACCGTGCTGGACGCCGGCTGGGTTAAGCGCACCACCAACGAGGTGCAGATCGCACCGGGCCCCTATGTGGTGCGCGAGACAGTCCGTGGCGAGTCAGTCACCTTTGAGCGTATTTCCAATTGGTGGGGCAACAACAAGCGCTACTTCAAAGGGCTGTTCAACTTTGACCGCATTCACCTTCGTGTCATACCCCGCGACCGGGTGCTGGACTACCTGCGCCGAGGTGAGCTTGATCTGATGCAAGTGGGCAGCGCCAAGAGCTGGAACGAGGACTTCACTTTCCCCGCAGTGCAAAACGGCTGGCTGCGCCGAGCACGGGTCATGGTGGACTGGCCCAGCGGCGTATCGGGTCTGCACATGAACCTGCAAGCACCCGTCTTTACGGACAAGCGGGTACGTCAGGCCATGCAGCACCTGTTCAATTTCGAGCGTCTGAACCGCAACCTGATGTTTGGTGAGTACTTTCGCTTGGTCTCGTTTTTTGAAGGCAGTGACTACGCCAACCCCAAGCTGCAGTCTTATGAGTTCAACCCCGCCAAAGCGCGCGAATTGCTGGCACAAGCCGGCTACCGCCGACCCCAGGAATTGGCAGCCCCGTCAATAGGCGCAAAAGTCTGGCAGGTACTAACCGGGCTTTTGTTCACACGATCGGATACCGACGATGTCCTGGTTAACGAACGCGGGCAAAAACTCAGCTTCACACTGACTTACGGCAGCAAAAGCCTGGAGCGCCATCTGACAGTTATCCAGCAAGACTTTCGCCGCGCTGGGGTTGACATGCGGCTGCAACTGCTTGAGCCGGGGACCGCGTTTGAGCGTGGCCTGGAGCGCAAATACGAAATGACCATGACCGGGCGCACCACAGGCTTTTACCCCAGCCCCCGTCAATACATTGGCCTGGAGTTCAAGAACGCCAAGAACAACAACAATATCTGGGGATTTGGCAGTGAAGAGGTGGACCAGCTAATCACCACCTACGAGACCGACATGGCCCTGCAGGCACGCCAGTTGGCCATGCACAAAATCGACGCCATCGTTCACGATGAGGCCTTTTACATTCCGTTCTGGAGCGCGCCCTATATTCGAATTGCCCACTGGGATTACTTGCGTTTTCCCGAGTTCTACTTGCCCCGGCGCACCGAACAGCTCACCGACTACCTGGTCTACTGGATCGACCCCAAGCGCCAGGCTGAACTCAAGCAAGCCATGCAAGACAACAAGCCCTTCGCCCTGGACCCGCAGCTGGACAAAGACTTCTACAACACGCGTGGCAAATCAGCTGCCCCGCCGCCAGCTGCCAAACCTTAAGCGACCATGACCACACCCTTGCTTCAGGTTCAACAATTGCAAGTCGGCTTTGATACCGAGTCAGGCCTGCTGCGCGCCGTCGATGGTGTGAGCTTTGAGTTGGCACAGGCGCAGACGCTTGGCGTGGTGGGCGAATCGGGCTGTGGCAAGAGCGTGACCGCCTCTTCCATCATGCGGCTTGTGCCCAGCCCACCTGGGCGAATTTTGGGTGGGAAGATTCTTTTGCAGGGTCAGGATATTTTGCAAATGCCCGCCGAGGCATTGCCGCAGCTGCGCGGGCGTGAAGTGGCCATGATCTTCCAGGATCCCATGACTTCGCTTAACCCGGTCTTCACCATCGAGCGCCAGATGTCGGAGGTGCTGACCATGCGCTTCGCGCTTGACCGATCGGCGGCGCGCGAGCGTGCGGCCCAAATGCTGCAAACCGTGGGCATCGCCGATGCCCAGTCCAGGTTGGATGTTTACCCACACGAATTGTCTGGCGGCATGAAACAGCGCGTCATGATCGCCATGGCCTTGATGTGTGAGCCCAAAGTGCTGATTGCCGACGAGCCAACCACCGCCCTGGATGTGACGGTACAGGCGCAAATTCTTCACCTCATGCGTGAACTCCAGCAGCGCATGCGAACCGCCTTGCTGTTCATCACGCACGACATGGGTGTGATCGCCGATATGTGCGACTCGGTTGTTGTGATGTACGCCGGCAAGGTCGTCGAGCGGCGCAGCACTGTGGCACTTTTTGAAGCGCCGCGCCACCCCTACTCCCGCGGCCTTCTCAACAGCATGCCGCGAAAAGGTGTTGGTCACAAAGCCCGGCTGCCCACTATCGAGGGCACCGTTCCTTCGCTGATGCACATGCAAGCCGGATGCCGTTTTGCAGACCGATGCGTGCACTGCCTGAGCCTCGATGCACAGTCACAGTCGCGGTGCAAACGCGAAGACCCTGCACTTGTGCCGGATGAGGACGGCTGGGTCGCCTGCCATTTCCCATTAAAGGTGTCAGCGGCATGACCCGCCAGCCCGAGTCTGTTTTGCTGCAGGTGGCCAATCTGCACAAGCATTACCCCATCAAAGGCGGCGTGCTGGGACGACGCGTGGGCCACATACAGGCTGTGGCAGGCGTGAGTTTCTCGGTGCGCAAAGGCCAGACCCTCGGTTTGGTGGGTGAGTCCGGCTGCGGCAAGTCCACCTTGGGACGAACCCTGATGCGTCTGGAAGAACCCACCCGCGGTCAGGTTCTCTTTGAAGGCCAGGATCTCGCCGGCGCCAAAGGTGCAGCTCTGATGCGCTTGCGTCGCGATATTCAGATGATTTTCCAGGACCCCTACTCTTCGCTCAACCCCCGCATGACGGTGGGCGAGATCGTTCGCGAACCGCTGTTGGTGCACGGCCTGGGCAATAAAACCGAGCAGTTGGAG
>JAURGS010000067.1 GCA_030833685.1 Rhodoferax sp.
CGTTTGCAAATAATATAAATATCGTCCTTGTACTGTTCGATAGCAGGATGCATAAAATTATTTTAACTTCTAGGTGTGCCGGCTGTGTAAGCCATTGCTTTAAATATACTACTTCCATGCTAGTTTAAGTAACCAGAAAGCAGCTAACTCAATGAATTCATTGAGGAAAGTAGTGGTCTAAAGGAGTCTTCACACTGCAGGGGTCGCAAGTTCGAAACTTGCATCGCCCACCAAGAATCTCAAATTAAATCAAGCACTTAAAGGAAACTCTAGGTGCTTTTTTTAGGTTCGAAGTTGTATAGTCCGACTTTACTACTCGTCATAGATTTTTTCTGTGTCTTTTCATAGATTTTCGATGCCGAAATCAACACAAATCTATCTCCAATATTCTTCGACATTAGCCTTCAATTTTCGTTAGTTTTTTTATTCAGACCTGAATGTTGTGAACGCTGCGAATTTGCTCAGCTTTAAAAAAATCGCTACGTTTGTTTTGAGCAGGATTCTGCTATTCAGCCCAGCACCCAAGAGTAGAAATGCGCTGTAGGCTTGATTTGATACCCGCATGCTTTGCCCAAATGGGTCCTGCAGTGTTAAAAAATTGGGCTGCGAAAAATTTACGGGAAGTACTTGTCAAATCAGGGTGGTGATTTCTACTCGGTACTCACCGCAGCTATTTAATAAGACCACCTCCAGCGGCAAGAAAGCGCGGCAAATTTCGCAGCCCGCTCATAGGCATTCCAGTTTGCAAAACATGACGTGCTGCAAGCCGTTACTTTTGAAAGATAGGGAGACGCAAATTAGAACGACAACACACTCCGAACTCTTTGTTCAGAAATGTGTGCACGAACTCTATTAAATCCGAAGCAATTAAGCACGCCCAGGAATCTCTGACAAAAGTTCTTCCACATGCGCCTTTGCTTTTTCAAGTGAAGCCATGCTACCCGTCAGGTACATACGGCCACTGGCACCTATCATGCTGCACTCGACTAGGGTCAGATCGGGGGCGACTTTTTCGGCTTCGTTGGCCATATGGGCACCAAACAATGCTGGTGCCACTTCCATTAGCAACATGTTGTCTCCGGGCAGCACCATACTGGCCTGGCGCGTGCGGTTCATCAACACGGCGTGCTGATCAGTCACTTTTTCCAGAATATCGCTGTAAAGCAGATGCGGACGAAGCTGGTCTTCAGCTTTGGCACCCATCCAATTTAGAATAACCTGACCAGCACGTTTTAGCGCAGCGCCATCGTTGCTGTGTAATTCCAGCACGCCAAACTGGCGCTCCACGGCCAAAATACCAGGCTCAAGCGTCGGCTCAGCTTTCAAGGCCAAATCAATCACGCGTTGAATGGACAGCCCTGGGGCGATCTCCACCAACAGAGCGTGAGCGCCTTGCATTGCCACGTAGCCACGCGCGCCCAGAGGCGAGCTCATCCACGACGAGAATTGTGGCTGCAAGTCTGTGAGCGTTAGGTAGACACGAAGCTCTGCAGCCGGTTTGGCGGGCGCAGCAGCCTTTTTACTAGTGGCCATGCGGCCTCCTTATTTAGGGCAATTGGCAATTACTTACCGTCAAAGGCTTTTTGCACGTCAGCATGCGGACGTGGAATGACGTGGCAAGACACTACTTCACCAATCGCACCTGCAGCTTCTGCACCGGCTTCAGTAGCGGCCTTGACGGCACCTACGTCGCCCGAGACGATGATGGCGACCAGGCCGCCACCGACTTCTTTTTTGCCAACGATGTTGACGTTGGCGGCTTTCACCATGGCGTCAGCGGCAGCGAAAGCAGCAACATAACCTTTGGTTTCGATCATTCCGATAGCTTGTGACATGAGAGTCTCCTTGAGGGTTTAAAAAAAGTGTTGAGGAAAGAATTAAGGGAAAAAATGCAGAAGCGATCAACGCATCGGCGTTGGGGAGTCGTAGTTGTCGAGCGATGCGATGATCAAAGCATCAGCCACCACGCGCGGGTGAGCCGGGGCGAACCACCAGGCTGCGGGCGCTCCGATGGTGATCATCACGCGCTCACCGATGCCGCAGCCCATGGGGTCATAGCAAACGACGACATCCTTGGGGTAGTCAAGTTGCACCTCCAACAATGCGCCAGCAGGCAATTCGGGCAGGCGTTTGCTGGCCACGATGCGGCCAATCACGGTTCCTGTTTTCATATGTTAGCTCCTCGGTAAATGGTGATACCACGCTTGCGCAGGGCTTCTTTGCCCAAGGGGGTCAGGACCGCCTTGGAATGCAGTCGAACGATTTTCACGCTCGGTGGCAGGGTTTTGAGTAATGTCTCGCCGATCACGCCCTTGAGTTCGGGCATGTCTTGAGCTGGGTGATCGTTTAAGCCACAGGAGTCACCCTTACATTCGCAGTCCTTGCCAGCCTTGCAGGAGGAGCAGCAAGCAGCTGAGTCGATGGCAGTGGTGGCAGCCATGGCCGAGGAGAACAGCGCAGCAGCATCCACGCGCAAATCAAACCGGAGTAAACCTGTATCGGCCATCTTTAACAAAGCCGGACTCGCTGCTAGCCGTTGAAACAACTGGGTCAAAACCGTCGAGTCTTGGGCGCTGCCCAGTCGCAAGGGAATCACCAGAGCAGAAGGCGCGAGGTTTTGCTTGTTAAGGCTCGGGTTTTGGGCAGGGGCTGCAGTCGTGTGTGTGCCCGCCAGCTTAGCCTGGATAGACGAGCGGATCTGTTGGCGCAAAGCGTCTGTGCTCATTTCGCACCTCCTGCGTCACGGATCACGGCTTCGGCCACAGCGGCGGCGGCCCTCACGTCCGACGCATTACCCGACAAATATAGGCGTCCAGCCGGGCCCATAAAGCGGCAGTCGATCAGTTTCACGTTGGCGGCCTTTTCTGCCTCATTGGCCACCAAGAGCGCATACGACGAGGTGGTCATCTCCATGATGTAGAGCGATTCGCCGGGCAAGAGCATGCTTCCCGCCTTGCTGCGGTTAATCAAGAACGCGTGGTAACCATCCACACGGTCAATCACTTTGGAGGCCAGGATTTCGGGCTTGAGCACGCTTTTTTCACTCACGCCCATGGCATCCAAAACGGCTGCGCCCGCTGACTTGACCGACGAAGAGGACTGGCCGTGAAATTCCAGATAGCCGAACTGCCGCTCAACCACCAGGTTTCCGGGCTTGACGTTGTCATGCTTGAGCGCAATGTCTGTCAGCCACTCAATGTCCATGCCTGGAGCGACTTCGATCACCATGGCGGCGTCGTTGTGGCGGGGCAAAAAACCACGGGCGGTGGAACCCAACAAACACATCAGTTGTGGCTGCAAGCGGTCCAGAAAAATATAACTGCGCAAGGTGGACATAAAGGGCTTTCAGCGAAGGTGTTCGAGTTCTTCCTGCACGATGCGCAGGACCGTGGCCTGGAGCTCAGGCGTGATGGTGGACAAACTGCCTACAGACGCTGGCAAGGCCGCACCCGAAGCCATGGCCCCGGCCCATCCGCCGGGCAGTGGAAAGGCCACGCGTTTCCAGTTGACCAGCAGCTCGGGGCCAACGTTAAAGTCCACCGAGCTTTTACCCGCATACCCCGTTCCAATGGTGAAGGTGTAAGGCAGACCGGTGTGGGCCCCGGTGCTATCGTGCACCGTGGAGCCGTTCACCACCACGCGGTAGTAATCAAGCGCAGCCCCCCAGACCACCGCCTGCTCGGCGTTAGCCGAATGGATGCCGGATGTGTGGCCTGCGCCGCTGTGTTGCAGCATTAGTCGCGCCACGTCAATGGCTTGGTCCATGCCCGTCACGACCACACAGCCTAAGATGGGTGATAGCTTTTCCTTGAGCATCACATGGCCCGCTTGCGGGTTGGTGATGGGGCAAATCAGGGCCTGGCAGTCGAGCGGCACCTGCACGCCAGCGGCTTGTGCGATCTCAAACGCGGGGCGACCTACCACCTTGCCATTGAACTTGCCGCCTGGAAAGGCGTGGTGCTGAATTTTTTGCGCCTCTTCTTCGGTGCACACATGCGCACCCTGACCCATCAGGGCCTGTTGCATGGGCACAGCAACGCCCGAATGCAGCACGATCACCGATGGAGCCGAGCAGGGGCTGCCGTGGTCAAAGTTCTTGTCAACCACAATTGTTTTTGCAGCCGCCTGCAGGTCGGCGCTCGCGTCCACATAGACCGGCACATTGCCCGATCCCACACCAATGGCGGGGTTGCCCGAGCCATAGGCTGCACGCACCATGGGCGTCCCACCAGTGGCCAAAATCACGTCGGTGCGGGCGTCGCGCATCAACGCCCCTGTGGCCTCGACCGTGGGGCGCGTAAGGATTTGCAGCGCATGCGCCGGACCACCTGCTTTTTCAATGGCGGTCTGCAATTCTAGGGTGACGGCCGTGCAGCAGCCCAAGGCCACCGGATGAGGCGATATGACGAGCGCGTTGCGTGTCATCAAGCACATGATAGATTTGAAGATGATGGTGGCCACGGGCGAGGTGGAGTTGGACAAACCCACCACGACACCCGCCGGGCGTCCGATCTCGACGATGCGCAGCGCGTCAATGCGTCGCACTCCACCCAAAGCGACATTATCCCAAGCGCTGGACGTGATCGTGCAAGCAATCTGGTTCTTGGCGATCTTGTCGGGGACTTTGCCGATGCGACTTTCTCGTACGGCCCATTCGGCATAAAACTCGGCACGGGGCAATAATGCTGCGGCCACCTCTTTGGCCACACGCTTGGCCTCTTCGGGCGTCCACATTGCCAGAACGGCAGCGGCTTGTTGGGCGCGGCCCAGCAAGTCGCGGGCCTCCTGCAAAGCGGCCAGGTCGTGGTCGGCCAGATCGATGGGGTTATTGAAACTCATGTCGGGGTACTGCCCTAGTTCAGCGGCGCTGGGCGGCAGCGGCCACGGCGTTCAGGTCTACGTTTTCTAGGGCGCTGAAGATGGCCTCTACCGCTTGCTGCTCGCGTGGACTGGCCGCTTGCATGCGGGTGGTGTCCAGCAACTGGTGCATCACCGAGGGCTGGCCACCCCCGCCGGCTGCGCTGGCCGAACCAGGGTTGAGGGTGGGCACAAAACTGCCGCAGGTCATGCGTTGACCGGCACGGTAATGTGGGGCGTAATCAAACACCGCGTAGTGCTGCGTGGCGCAGTTGTCCCACATAGCAACCGAGTCTTTTTCCCAACGGAAACGCACCATGAACTCGGGCTTTTTGACCCACTCGTAAAGCATGTTCAGCACAGCCTCTGACAGGTCCATGTGCATGCCTAGCAGTCGCTTGGTCCAGATTGAATTCACGAACAAAATCTTGCGGCCGGTATAGGGGTGTGTGATCACTGCCGGGTGGGTCACCGTGGGTGTGTTCTCAATCATCTTGCACTCTTGTGCATTGGCTGTGACCAACATGCCGGTCTTGGCAGAGGCACGCTTGGCCAAGCGCTCTGTGGCATTGATGCGGCGAAAAGCCCAGGGCAGGTCGTGATCGGCCTGCAGGCCTTCGAGCATCTGCTGCATGCCGGGGTTGAGGGCATCGTAGGCAGCTCCTGCATGCATCCACATGGTGTCACCCCCTGCAGGCGGCAGGTCGGTGATGCGCAAGATGGAGACCATGTTGGGCTTTTTTCGGAAAGTCACATCGGTGTGCCAGCGATCGGTCTCGGGCGCTTCATTGCCCTGGTTCGAAATCAACTGGATCTGTGGGTGACCTTCAATGTGCGGGAAAAATTCATGCTGCTCCATCTCGCCAAAGTTCTGACCCAGACGGATGTAAGCCTCGGGCTTCAAAGCTTGTTTGCGGAAGAACACCACACCATATTGCCAGAGCGCTCTTTTGATCTCTTCGTATACGTCTTCGGACCGAGTGCTGTTCAGGTCTACGCCGCTGATCATGCCGCCAATGGTCGGCGTCAAGGGGTCGATCTGGATGTGACGGAAGCTCATTTTTTATCTCCTTAATATGACAATGAACTGGGCTCATTGCCAGTGCAGCAGACGGCGCTCAACCCAGTTCATCAGCTTCATGATCAGTACTCCAATGAGCGCCAGATCAAACAGCAGCGACCATACGCCGTTGACGTTGAAAGTAGATCCGAGATAGGCGAGTTGTTGACCCAGACCCCGCTCGGAAGCAATGACTTCTGCGCCAACCACACCCAGCAAGGCGTAGATCAGGCCCAGGCGCAGACCCGAAAACAGCACCGGTACAGCACCAGGCAGAGTGACCCAAAAGAACATCTGTTGGCTGCTGGCGCCCAGGCTTCGCGTGAGCGTGATGTGGTCTTGGCTGACACCCCGGATACCGGCCACTGTGGTGGAGAGCACAATGAAGAAAGTCAGCGACACTCCCAGGGCGATCTTGGAGCCCACGCCTAGTCCGAACCACAAGATGAACAGCGGCACCAGCGCGATGCGGGGCAGCACGTTCATAGCCGCGATGTAGGGTTCACAAAAAGCCTCGAGCTTGGGCCAGGTGACAAAGGCCAAACCTGTAGCCATTGCGGCGACCGAGCCGATGAAAAAAGACGAAAAAACGGCCATCAGGGTGTAGCCCAGATCGCCCCAAAGCCGGGCGTTGGCTAGGTTCTCAAGTGTGAAGCCAATGATTCCCAGAGGACTGCCCAAGAAGCTCGGGTCGATGAAGCCCGTTCGTGCAGCCCATTCCCACAAGCCCAGCACCACACTCACAAACACAGCGTGATGCGACAGAGTACGCAAGGTGTCAGCCTTCATGGTGCACCCAACCTTCCTCAAGATGTTTCCACACCTGGGCGTATGTACGGTGAAAGTTCTCGTTGGTTTGCAGCTGTCGGATGGAGCGAGGGCGTTCAAGCGGCACCGTCACATCGGCTACGATGCGCCCGGGGCGCGAGGACATCACTACCACCCGGTCGGCCAGCGCAACGGCTTCAGACAGGTCGTGAGTGACGAACAACACGGTTCTGTTGCCCTCCTGACACAACTGCAGCAACAGGTCCTGCAGCTGCAACTTGGTTTGTGCGTCTAATGACCCAAAGGGCTCGTCCATTAGCAACAAAGGTGAAGGCATGGCAAATGTGCGAGCCAAGGCCACGCGCTGGCGCATACCATGCGACAGCGCTTTGGGCATTCGGTATTCGAAGCCGCCCAGCCCCACCTGCTTAAGCATCTTCGCGGCCCGATCCCGAGCCTCAGCGATGGGCATGCCACGCACTTTTAGTCCGAAGGCGGCGTTGTCCAGTGCATTGAGCCAGGGAAACAGGCTATCTCGAGCCAACATGTAAGCTACCTCACGGCTGCCAAGCTTAGGAGCTTGGCCCGCCACCTGTAGCCTCTGGCCCGGGGGCAGATCCAACAAGCCAGCACAGAGGTTGAGCAAGGTGGTCTTTCCGCAGCCGCTGGGACCCGCAAGCGCCACAAACTCCCCTGACTTGACGTGCAGGTCCACACCCTGCAAAACCCACTGGGTGCCGTCAAAACTCAGGTCGATGTGCTGTACGTCGATCATCCATGCGCCCTAGCCATGTCCATGCCATCGAAGGTCAGGGCAGCACCACTGGAGCCAGGTCAACCTTGACCGGTAGCAATTTGTTCTCAGTCATGGAGTCTGCCACCGCCTGCATGGCAGGCACCGAACCACGGGCCTTGAAAGTCCCGATTGAATTGCGCAAGGCAACTTCTGCGATTAGGTCGGCATTGGGCAGTTGCAGTGCGAAGGTCTTGCGCAGAATTTCTAGCGTCCTGCCGAAGTTGGCCGGGTTGGATATGAAGGCCTCTGATAGTTCTAGGGTCCTGCGAATGGCGGCCACGGTGGTGGCATTGGCAGCAGCCCAGTCGGCTTTGACCGCCATAGCACCTGCACCACCACGGGTGGCCAAGATGCTTTTAGGCCCCTGGCCCTTGCGAGGATCGATCACAACGCGGCAGGCCTTGAGGACCTCGCACATGCCATCGGTGGGCGAGAAAGTCATGATCAGATCGACCTGACCACGTGTGAGGGCTGGAAAGGCGGTGTCAGGGGCACCCACGGCCACAAAGGTCACGTCGTTGGCAGTCAGGCCAGCATCGGCCAGCATGTCGACCACCTGGAATTCAGCGCCCGAGCCACGCTGGGTCACACCGATTTTTTTACCTTTGAAGGACTTGACTACGCCGGGGTAGCCTTCTTTTTCGGTGGGCAACTCGGTGTTGGCCGATGCGGCAATGAAAAAGACAGGGTCAACAAAGCCGGCAGCGATGACTTTAATGGGCACTTTACGGGCCACCGAAGCAGCAATTACCTCGGTGGGTCCATAAGCGACTTCAATGTCACCCGCCAGCATGGTTTGCATGCCCAGCGGAGCTGCGGGGATGGTGCGCAGTTCGCAACGGATGCCGGCTTGCTGGCAAAAACCTTGTTCAATGGCCACACGCACCAGCATGTTGCCGGTGCCGGGGTAGTCCTGGAAGCGCACCACGGGTTGAGCCATGGCGCTGGCGCCCAGTGTGATAGCGATTGCACCGAGTGAGGTGCGCACAAATGCCGCAGCAGAAAATTTCATGTCGTCTCCAATGTGGTTCCTAAACTTGATTACCGTCAAGCTCGGTGCTACCAATTTAAAGCCCACAGGATTTGACAAATTGTTTCTGTTGTGACAATTTAAGGGAAAGCACTCAAAATAAGCCAATTTCATCCTGACCAACCATGCCATCGCCACCCCCACGCACACCGACCGAAAGCCAAGCCAGCAGCAATCGCGCTAAAGTTTTCAAAGTGCTAGACGCTGATGAAATAAATAAGGACTGGGCGCAAAGCCCAGGCCTGACAAAACGCTCGACCCAAGCGTTGCATGACGTAGGCATGCTACGTACTTGGAACGATGGCCAGGTCTTGCTCAGCCGTGGCCAACCCACCTCGGCAGCATGGCTGGTGGTCAGCGGCCGCATAAGAATCAGCGTGATTACCCAGGAGGGCGAGGAGCAATTGATACGCTGGATGTTACCTGGCGAGATTGCAGGATTGAGCTCGGTATTTGCTCAAGCTAACAATCCAGCCGACATGGTCTCTCATGGCATTACACAGGTCTTGCACATCGAACGTGCCCGGTTGATTGAGTTGATTGGACGCGACCCTTTGGTAGCCCTGGACCTGCTGCGTATTTTAGGCTTGCGCATCAACCAACTGTTTGACAATCTGGCCGATCAGGGCATGCATAGTCTAGAGCTTCGCGTATGGGCCTCGCTGGAGCGCATCGCCAAATACAACAGCACAGTGGTGCCCGATGGCGTCATGCTGCGCGTTAGCCAGTCTGACCTGGCCCAAGCGTCTTCGGCGTCGCGCCAACGTGTTAACCAGCAACTGCGTCACTTCCAGGAGCAAGGTCTCATACGACTGGGCTACCGCAACATAGTTTTGCTGCGAAAAGATCCGAATCGTTGAGGGCTTAATTTTAAAGGGGTCACCTTCTTGTCCGCTGCCTTCAAGTCAGGCGAAATAGCCGGTCATAAAAACAAAACAAGTGCGGCCTCAGTCAGTTCATCTAGCGATGCATGATGACTTTTTACGCGATTTTTATTTTTGATCAGCGGCGCTTCGTACCATTGAACAGACCAGTTCAGCGCACCAAAAATCATCAGCCTTGAAATGCCGACTGGCGCTTTCAATTTGTTGCAGTGGCAGAGCTCTTGTAAAACGGGAATCCAAGCAGCCTCGTAGCTATCTTTGAGCTTATTGATGCTAAGGCGTTGAACACTGTTGAGAGCGCGACTCTCATAAAGCATGACAGGGATAAAGTCGCTCTGAGGACCCAGCAGAACCTCAAAGTGGTGGCGAATTAGTATGCGTAGCTTGATGCTTGCGTTGGCCTTGGGAGACTGAGTTAATAAGGCTTTTAGCAAGGTGTGTTGGTCTGCGATGGCTCGCTTCATGCCATCTACCATGACAGCCAACAACAGGTCTTGTTTATTTTCGAAGTGATAGAACGGAGAGCCTGGCTGCATTCCAATTTGTGCAGCGATTTCACGGGTGGTGGTGGCGTCATAGCCCTTTAGCTTGAAAAGCTGCGCCGCCGCGCATATGAGTGCCTGGCGACGGTTGCCATCATCACGTTGCTCTTCGGTTTTTTTGGGTCTCCCGCGCGGGCGTTTGGCCAAGGAGGTATTCATTAGATAAGTAGTTATAGGCCTTAGCGACCGCTTAAGCCCATGCTGCGCGAAATCACTTCTTTCATGATTTCGTTAGTGCCACCGTAGATACGTTGTACACGCGCGTCGGCATAGGCCCGTGTGATGGGATATTCCCACATATAGCCATAGCCACCATGCAGCTGAACGCATTCATCCATCACTTTGCATTGCAAGTCTGTGCACCAATACTTGGCCATGCTGGCGGTAGCAGTGTCGAGCTTGTCTTGTGTAATCAATTCACAGCATTTATCCACAAACACGCGCGCCACTTGCACCTCCGTTTGCAGCTCTGCCAAGGTGTAACGGGTGTTTTGGTAATTGCCCACAGCCTGTCCAAAAACCTTTCGGTCTTTAACATACTGCAACGTCCAGTCGATGGCGGCTTGTGCTGCGGCAATGCCACCAATAGCGATTTGAAGGCGCTCCCACGGCAGCTGCTCCATTAAGCAAAAGAAGCCTCTGCCTTGCATGGCGGATCCACCTAGAAGTTGGTCTGCGCTGGCTTTCACATCGTTGAAGAA
>JAURGS010000068.1 GCA_030833685.1 Rhodoferax sp.
GTGTAGCCGATCAGGTTGGGTCGTCCTCGCATCCACGAAATGCTGCCCATGTTAATGATCGACCCGGGAAGTCCAGCGTTTTTGAGCTGGCGCGCGACCGCTTGTGTGGCAAATACCTGGTGCTTGAGGTTGACCGCCAGACAGTTGTCCCAGTACTGCGGCGTGAGTTCCTCGAGCGAATGCCGATCGTCGCGCCCGGCGTTGTTAACAAGTACCTGGATGGGCCCCCGCTGCTGGGCTACGCGTGTCAGCATGGCCTGCAGAGCCTCGATGTCGCGTACGTCGCAGGCCTCGTAAACAGGCGCGGCAAAACCTTGAGCAACCAGCTCTTTCACAAGCGCGTCACCACCTTCGGGTTTGGTGCCACAAAACGCAACGCGACTGTGTTGTGCGGCGAATGCGCGGACCACCTCGGCACCAATGCCAGATGACCCGCCAGAGATAAAAACCACGCGGTCACGCAAGCTGGGGTAAACGGTGTAAGAACTCATAGGCTTTGATCGTGCATGGGTTAATGGGCGCGAATTTGAAAGCGGGCCTGCATGCGCTCTCCCGCAGCCAGGGTGCGCAGCCCCAGAGCGCCTGCATCTACGCCTAACGCGGGCGCCAGCTGCAGGGCATTATTCACGTGGCTGACCGGTTCAAGCGCAATAAAGTCCAACTCAGGCCGGGTAAAAACCACCAGGCGATCAAGCGCTTCGCATGTCAACGCAATATGCAGGGCCTCTGACTCCAGCACAACGCTATGTCGCCACCCCTCGTGGCAGTTGTCAATATCGAGTTGCTCGCAAGCACCAGCAAAGCCCGCGCAGGGCTCCAATGTCGTGGGCAGCTTCGCCGCGTTCATCGCCCAGCGGCCTGTCGCCGCAAATGACAACTGGCATGAGGGGGGCTTGTTGAAATAGGGATGCCATCCGATGCCAACCGGCGCGGGCACAGGTGCCTGTGACACCAGTTCAAGCTCTAGGCTAAAGCCTTCTGGGCCAAGTGTGATGTGTTGCGTGGCGTTGAAAGCAAATGGCCAGCTCGCATCGGCAACGTGCTGGTAGGAGAGCGTGGCGCTGGTTGAGCCATGCGCACCGATAGACCAGGCGCGCTGCCAGCCAACGCCATGAATAGCGTGAGGCTCTGGCGCAAAGTTAGGGGCCAGCGCGTAATGCTGCCCTGCCCATGTCATGTGAGCCTGACCGATTCGGTTGGAGTAAGGCACCATTACAAATCCGGCGCTGTTGCGCACGCTCTGCACGGCACCCTCAGAGACCGAGCGCAAAACGGCTTGGTCTTGAAACCACAGACCACTGATGCAGCCGCCCAGGTCGGGGCGAAGATGCAGCTTCCAACCGTTGGCGCACAGCGTAAGAGCGCCCACTCAAAGCCCTTTTGGCAGGAATGTGGACATGGAAACCGCCTGCCCTGTGGCGATGCTCTGATGCGCAGCCAGGCCAGTGGCGACACTGCGAAGCCCTTCTTCTAGGCCAATTTCTGCAGGCCCGCCTGAGCGCAGCGCCGCGGCAAAGCGTTGATGTTCGATGTAACTGGCACCAAAGTGCTGTCCCAGGTACTTGATATTGGTGTCACGCACCTGCCGCACGGCTACGCCCTTGCCGGTGCCGGAGGGCTGGCCCCATACTTCGCGGCGTCCCCAATCTTCCCGCCGCCCAAAGCGCAAGACGCCTGAGGGCAGTAGCGACTCCAGTTTGCCCTCGTCTCCGACGATGGTGATGTGCTCGTTGTCCAGTGAGTTCTCAGCAAACATGCACAAGTCAAGATGAGCGCGCGCGCCACTGGGATAGTCCACGATTACAAAGGCGTTATCCAATATGTCGGGTACCTTGCCGTCGTAGCGCTCGTCCAGATGATTGACATCCTGGTGGCCCGATGCATAAACCCTAGTCGGGCGTTCTTGCAGGATATGGTCCATCAGGTTGAAGTAGTGGCAACACTTTTCAACCAAGGTGCCGCCAGTGTTGGCGCTAAAGCGGTTCCAGTCGCCAACTTTGGGATAAAAAGGCTCGCGATGTTCACGAATGGCGACTTGAATCACCCGGCCCACGGCTTTGGCGTGTGTCAGGCGAATCATTTCCGCCACAGGCGGCATGTAACGGTATTCCTGTGCAACCCAAGTCAGTGCCTGGCGGCCTCGAGCTAGCGCCAACAGCGCCAAACCGTCTTCGAGCCGGGTCACCAAAGGCTTTTCCACCAGGATATGCAGCTTGGATTTAAGCGCGTCGCGCAGGATGGCGGCGTGGGTGAAGTTGGGGCTGGCAATGGCCACAGCGTCGCAAAGACCGCTGTTGATCAAGGCCTCGTGAGAGCTGAACGTTGTGGGGTTGAAGCGGCCTAGCGCCAGCGCAGCCTGCAGGCTTTCCGTGTGCGGGTCGGCCAGCGCCGTCACCTCGGCGCCACCGAGTGCAAACAGATTTTCAATATGTTCGCGGCCCATACTGCCGCAACCAATAATCCCCCATCGAATGGTTTTCAAGGCAACTGCCCCTTCCTTAAAAAATCAAAGTGCATAAGGTGTAGCCGGCGACATCTTGGCACAAGGCTGCTTGGGCAGTGCCGACAGCGACTCAGCCCTTGAGGCCACCTTGTGTTAGACCGCCCACGACTCTTTCTTGAAAGACGGCAATCAAGACGGCGATGGGCACAATGGCAACGACCAATGCCGCTGAGATCACTGGCCACGGGAACACAAATTCGGTCTGGTAAAGGGTGATTCCTACGGGCAAGGTACGCATGGTTGGGCTGGAGTTCAATGACAGCGCCAACAGGAATTCGTCCCAGGCATTCACAAAACTCAAAATGCCGGCGGTGAACACCCCTGGCGCTGACAGTGGCACCACCACCCGCCACAACGCGCCTAGCCGCGTGCAGCCGTCAATCATGGCGGCATTTTCAAGGTCGCGCGGAATGCTCTGGAAAAAGCTCACCAAAACCAGCGTGCACACAGGCAGGCTCAGCACCGTGTAAGGCAAGACCAACGCGAGGTAGGTGTTGAGCAGACCCAAGGCGCGCATGGTCTCGAAAATCGGCACCAGAAGCGTGATCAAGGGGAACATACTTGAGGCGACGATGGCGGTCAGTATCCACTGACGAGACTTCAGGTTCAGCCGAGCGATAGCGTAGGCTGCAAGTGACGAAACCAAGAGCGTCACCACCGTTGAGAGACCGGCCACCGCCACCGAGTTCAGAATAAACCGCCACAACGGTTGGTCGGTGAACGCAAACACGTAGTTGTCTAAGGTCGGATTGCGCGGCCAATAGGAAATCGGGCGAGTAACCAGCTCGGCCTCGGTTTTCAGTGAGGTGAGCAAAATCCAAACGGCGGGGAAGAAACCATTGATCACCACCAGCGCGCCCGCCACCCAGCGCAGTCGCGGGCCGCTCCAAAAGTCTTGAGCGCCGTGGTGACTCATGCGCTTTTAGAGATGCGACGCAGGTAAATCGCCGTCACGATCAGAGACAGAACAAACATGAATACGGCCAGTGTCGAGCTGTAGCCGATGTCACCGTATTCGATCGAATTCTTGTGGATCAGCATGGCCAGTGTTTCGGTGGCATTGCCGGGCCCGCCGCGGGTCATGGTGTAGGGAATATCAAAGGTCTGTAGCGCAGTGATGGTTCTGAAGATCAAGGCCACGACGATAGAGGGCATCAGCATAGGCAGCGTGATCTCACGAAATTGCTGCCAGCGCGAGGCGCCGTCGACTTCTGCCGCTTCATACAGCGAGGCTGGAATCATCTGCAGCCCGGCGAGAAGAATGAGTGCCATGAAAGAACTGCTTTTCCAGATGATGGAAATACAGATCGCTGTCATCGCCCAGTTGGGCCGCAGCAGCCACATGGTTTGTGGCCCGCCAAAGCGCATGATCACATCGTTAACGAAGCCATATTCGGTATGAAAAAACCACGCAAAAATCAAGCCGGCAAATGCCAGTGGCAAAGCCCATGGCAAGAGCAACGCCAGGCGCACAGGCCAGCGGCGCTTGAACGGAAGATTGGCCAGCATCGCCAGTCCCAGGCCGACCACCAGCGCGCCTGGCACAGTCACGACGGTGATGATGACGGTGTTGAGCGTAGCGTTCCAGAAGTCGAGGTCCTGCAAAACCAACAGGTAGTTCTCTACCCCGACCCATTTCGCCTGCCCACCGCCTTGCAAGCGCAGATCGAAAAAGCTGTTACCGATCAGTTTGCCGATCGGGTACACCACGATGAGTGCCAGCAGCAAAAACGCTGGTGCAAGCAACAGCGCGCCCAACACCTTGTCGGAGGGGTCGCGCAGTTGTTGCAGTTTCATGGGTACCGTCTCGGCATGCCTGCGGCTTAGCGCATCACGCGGCGCAGGCGGCTTTCGATCTCATCAACACCGGCTGCAGCTGTTTTGGTGCGGGCCAAGACGGCGCTGGTAGTGGTGCGGATCACATCGCTAACTTCACCGTAGCGTTCGCTCTTCGGACGGCTCTGGCCTGCTACGACAACCGCCGCAGCATCTTTAAACCAGGGCACCGCCTTCACCACGTCCGCATCGGTGTAGGTGCCAGGGTACACGGGCATCAGAGAGCCTTTGACCGCCAGGAATTTGGCGGACTCTGGGCTGCTCAGGAAGCGCACCAGTTTGGCTGCCTCTTGCTTGCTTTTGCTGAATGCGCTGACCGCCCACTGCCAACCACCAATGCAGGTAGCGCTCTTGCCACCCGCCATCGCGGGCAGCGGCATGACGCCCACCTTGCCTTGAACAGTGGAGTCTTTGTCGCCCTGGAAACGGTCCCAGGCAAAGCCCCAATTGATCGCAAAAATCACCTGGCCAGCTTTGAACTCGTTGACGGTGTCACCGGTCTTGACTTCAGCGATGTTTTTCTTCATCACGCCTTGGTCAACCAGATTCAGCCACGCGTTGAGGCCTTTGACAGCCGCGCCTTTGTCTAGCGTCATCTTGCCCGAGGCGTCATTAAAAGCTTTGCCCTGGCTCCAGTAAGGTAACAAGAACGTGCAAACAGCGCCTTCAATGGGAGCGCCCTGGATCGACAGGCCCTGAAGATCAGCCTTGCCCTCACCGGCGGTGATTTTTTTGGAGGCTGCAGCCAGCTCATCCCAGGTTTTGGGCTCTGCAATACCGTACTTGGTGAGCAGGTCTTTTCGGTAGTACATGAACATGCTGTCAGCAAAGGCGGGCATAGCCGCGACCTTGCCGTCGACCACGTTCGCGCTGGCGTAAACCGGCAGGTAGGGCTTCATGACGTTAGCGGCCGAACCCAGGTAGCCATCGAGCGGTTCAATCCATCCCGAGCTGAAATACTGTGCGGGGTTGACCACGTCGATCATGAAGATATCGATAGCAGAGTCCTTGGCGTTGAGCACTGTGGACAGGTATTGACGCTGCAGCTCGCTGGTTGCGCCGCCTGTTTCAATGTCGATCTTCACACCCGGATTGGCGCTTTGGTATTGATCGAACAGCTGACGCATCAGGTCTGGGCGTTGGTTTTGACCACCCGAGAACACGCGCAGCGTTGTTTGCTGTGCCTGCGCCAAGCCGGTCAACATGGTGGCGGCCATCGCGATGGCCATAAGGTTACGTCGTTTCATCATGCTCTCCTTTACTGGGTTTTAAAACGCGTCTGGCGACACGGCTTTCGGTACCCTGACCAGCGTTGGCGGCCGGGAACTGAAACGGGGTACGGCTGTTGCGCGTCATAGTGCAACACCCGTGCTGGGATGAAAGAGATGCAACTGCTCGGGGTTGACATGCAGTTGAGTGCGCGCGCCCATGGCGAGCGAAAAGTCAGCCGCGCAGCGTGCAATCAGCTCCGCATCGCCAACCTGAAACGTCACCAGTGTCTCTGCGCCGAGCGGCTCGGTCAGCACAACCATTGCGTCCAAAGTCGTGCTTTGCGCGGTCGGCTGCAGGCTAAGGCTTTCCGGTCGAACACCGAGCGTCATCTTGGATTCAAGCAAGGCGTGCTCGCGCAAGTGAGGCGGCAGGCCAAGCTGACAATTTCCCAAGTGAGCAGCCCCTGCTTCGATGCGACAAGGCACCAAATTCATGGGGGGTGAACCCGTGAATCCGGCGACAAACACGGCGGCGGGCCGGTTGTAAATCTCATGCGGTGCGGCGTACTGCATCTTGTGCCCAGCACTGAGCACAGCGATTCGGTCGGCCAAGGTCATGGCCTCGACCTGGTCATGGGTCACGTAAATAATGGTCGCACCCAGCCGCTGGTGCAGTTTTTTGATTTCAGTTCGCATCTCATTGCGCAACTGTGCATCCAGGTTGGACAAAGGCTCATCAAATAAAAACACCTTGGGTTGGCGAACAATCGCCCGCCCAATGGCTACTCGTTGACGCTGACCACCGGAGAGCTCAGCGGGTTTGCGCTCAAGCATGTGATCAATGCGCAAAAGGCGAGCCGCGTCCATAACGCGACGGTCGATTTCGGCGGCGGGCGTTTTGCGCAGGCGCAGGCCAAAGGCCATGTTTTCGTATAGCGTCTTGTGTGGATACAGGGCGTAGTCCTGGAACACCATGGCAATGTCGCGGTTGCGGGGCGGCTCATCATTGACCCGCTTCCCATCGATCAGGATGTCGCCGCCAGTGGTGCTTTCAAGCCCTGCAATCATTCGCAGCAGTGTGGATTTGCCACAGCCCGATGGGCCGACGAAGACGACGAGCTCACCTTCGCGGACCGTCAAGTCGATGCCATGGATGACGGTGGTTTTTCCGTCATACGACTTGGTGACGCTGCGAAGTTCGACAGTAGCCATCAGTACCCTTGAGGTTGCGAGGCTGGCTCAATAGCCTGGGCGCGCATGGCTGACAGTGTGGCGGCGCAATTGCGCATGAGCAGACCCAAGTCAGAGCCGCAAGCAATGAAATCAAAGCCCATTTTTCGGTAGGTGGCAACGACTTCTGGCGTCCCACCCACCGTGCCGATGGGCTTGCCCGCTTGATGGCAGGCCGCAATGGCCTTGGCAATTTGGTCCATCACGGCAGGGTGAGTCAGTTCGCCCACATGGCCCATGGTGCCGCTCAGGTCACCAGGCCCGATGAACAAGGCGTCAACGCCGGGGGTAGATGCGATGGCCTGGGTCTGCTCGACCGCGGCTGTGGTTTCAATCTGAACAATCACGGCAACGTCGTCGTTGGCGGTTTTGAAATAGTTGGGCTTGGTGCCAAAGCGCGACGCGCGGCTCATTGCCGCCATGCCGCGAATACCCACGGGCGGATACTTGGCAGCAGCCACAGCTTGCTGCGCCTCCTGCGCATTTTGGACAAACGGGAACAGCAGGGTTTGCGCGCCCGCGTCGAGCATGCGTTTGACCATCACGGCATCGTTCCAAGGAATGCGGGTAATGGGCACCATCGGCGTGCCGGCGCAAGCCTGCAACATGTGCACAGTGTTCATCAAGTCCAGCGGCGAGTGCTCCATATCGACCACGCCCCAGTCAAAACCTGCACAGCCGAGCGCCTCAATCACGACGGGACTTGCCGACATGATCCAGGTGCCAGCTGCGTAGCCGCCTGGAAGGTCTTTTCGTTTGATGAGTTGGAGAAAAGGGTTGCTCATGGTTAAAAAATATCCGGTTCGGGAATGGTGGTATGGCCTTCAAGAAACTTGAAGTCGCATCCTTGAGGGGCTTGTGAAACATTTTCTCGGAACAGGCGCACATAGCCACGCAACTGGTTTGGCGGGGGCGCTTGCCAGGCCGCTCGTCGTCGAGCGAGCTCGGCGTCGTCAACATGGAGTTGCAAAAGCCGCCGGTCGATGTCGATTTCAATCAGGTCGCCGTTTTCGACCAACGCCAAGGGCCCGCCGACGGCGCTCTCTGGCGCAATGTGCAAGACGCAGGTGCCGTAGTGCGTGCCACTCATGCGTGCATCACTCAGGCGAAGCATGTCGCGCACCCCTTGCTTGAGTAGTGGCTTGGGAATGGACAAATTACCCCATTCGGGCATGCCCGGTGCACCAATCGGTCCGGCATTGCGAAGCACCAGTACCGTGGCGGGGTCCCAGTGCCTGGATTCGTCAGCACAGGCCGCTGCAAGCTCGGCAGGGTGATTAAAAACTTGCGCCGGGCCGCGGTGCTTCAAAAGTTTAGGGTCTGCCGCGCTGGGCTTGATGACTGCACCGTCCGGCGCGAGATTGCCGCGAAGCACAGCCAGTGCGGCCAAAGGGCTCACAGGTTGGTCCAGCGCGCGAATGGTTTGTGCATCCAGCACTTTGGCATTGGTCAGGTTTTCGCGCACGCTTTTGCCGGAGACCGTTTGTTCGTCCAGGGACAAAAAGTCCTGAATGGTTTTCATCAGCGCGGGCAGGCCGCCAGCGTAATAAAAGTCTTCCATCAGCCGCTCACCCGCAGGGAACAAATTGGCCAGCACCGGAACTTTGCGCGCCATCTGGTCCATGTCGTCCAGGCTGATGGTGATGCCGGCACGCCCCGCCATGGCCACCAAGTGAATCACGGCGTTGGTCGACCCCCCGAGTGCCATTTGCACCGCCATGGCATTGTCAAAAGCGCCACGCGTCAGCACCTGGCTTGGCCGCTGATCCTGTAAAACCATGTGCACGATGCGCTCACCACAGTCGGTGGCCATGCGGCGGTGTGCCGAATCCATGGCTGGAATACTGGTGCTACCAGGAAGGGCCATGCCCAGGGCTTCCACGATGGCCGTCATGGTGCTGGCCGTACCCATGGTGTTGCAGGTGCCGGGTGCACGAGTCATGCGCGCTTCCAGGCTTTGCATGTCCTCGGCACTGATCTTGCCGGCCTGGTATTCGTCCCAAAACATGCGCGTGTGGGTGCCAGCACCCACGGTTCGGTTGCCCGATGGGCTGACGTAACGGTCGTTAAGCATGGGGCCGGCTGGACAAAAGATGCTGGGTATGTCCATGCTGGAAGCGCCCATCAGTAGCCCTGGGGTGGTCTTGTCGCAGCCACCAAGTAACACCGCCCCGTCACACGGCAGGCTGCGCAGCAGCTCCTCAACTTCCATCGCGAGGAAGTTGCGATACAGCATGGTGGTTGGTTTGACCATGACCTCGCCCAAGCTCATGGCAGGCAGCTCAAGGGGATAGCCCCCAGCCATCAAAACGCCCTTTTTGACCTGCTCTGCGCGCTCACGAAGGTGCGCGTGGCAGGGCGAGAGCTCGCTCCAGGTATTGACGATGGCGATCACGGGTTTGCCTATGACGTCCTGCCGGCGAACGCCTTGTTGCTGCATGCGTTGACGGTGCGCAAAGCCGCGCATGCCCGTATCTGCAAACCAGCGCTGGCTGCGCAAGAAAGGCTTGCCCGTTGCTGAGCCGGGTTGATCGCTCATCTTAGGGATTTCCAGTATGGATTTGGTGTGTAAGTTAGCGCTAACATCGTCAATGTAGCATGGAAAAATAGGCTTGTAATCATGGAAAACCCTAGGGCGACCTCAAATCGCATCCTTTCTGACGCAGTTCGCATGCGTCGCTCTCACGGTCGCGCGACCCTGGGCGATGTGGCGACCTCAGCGGGGGTGACGCCTATGACAGTGTCCAGAGCGCTTCGAGAGCCGCACAAGGTATCGCCCCAGACGCTGGAGAGGGTCCGGCAAGCGTTGGCATCAACGGGCTACTCCCCGAATAAACAGGCCGGTATGCTGGCCAGTGGACGATCGCGAATGGTGGCAGCGATCATTCCCAACATCTCTCATTCGGTGTTTGCGGAAACGGTTCAGGGCTTGAGTGACGTGTTGCAAACCCACGGCTTTGAGCTGTTGCTGGCTTCAAGCGGTTATTCGCTGGACCGAGAGGAGGAGCAGATTCGTGCTGTGTTGGGGTGGTCACCGGCGGCGTTGGTCGTGACCGGCCGACGCCACAGCACGTCGGCGACGCAATTATTGCAAGAGGCCCAAAAAAACGGCGTGCCCGTGGTTCAAATCTGGGATCTTGACACGGCGGACCACCGCTTCAGTCAAATTGGCTTCAGCCACAAACAGGTGGGTGAGATGATGGCCGAACACCTGGTTGCACAAGGCAAGCGAGAACTGGTTTACGTGGACAGTAGTGTGCCAGAGGATTTTCGTGCGCACGAAAGAGGACAAGCGTTCCGGTCCCGGGCGCGTGATTTGGGGGCGCGGGCCGAGATTCACCAGGCAGAGCCTGGCGAGCCGATGCAGGCGGGGCGCACCGCTTTGCGCGACTTGATTCAGCAAGGCCGTCCGCAGGCTATGGCCTTTGCCAACGACCACCTCGCCGCTGGGGCCTATTGGCAGGCCAACGACGACGGCTTGCGCGTGCCCCAGGACCTTTTGTTACTGGGCTTTGGCGACTTCCCTGTGGCCCAGCAGCTTGGTGGCGGGATGAGCACGATTCGCATTGACCGTTACGAAATCGGCAGTGAATGCGCCAAGCTGCTGCTGGCAAGCGCTGAGCGGCCCGCAGGCGCAGTTAAACCAATAGTGAAGCAACACGAGACGCGCCCGGTTTTGCTGGCCCGCCGATCCACCGGCGCTTGAAACTGCGCCGCTTCATTTGGCCGCAGTCTCAGCCTTTGAGTGCCTCGGCAACGCGTTGCGCGATCAGGCTTGAGACGCGCTCATTGGATTCGGTGCTCACACCCGAAATGTGCGGTGTGAGCAGCA
>JAURGS010000069.1 GCA_030833685.1 Rhodoferax sp.
GGCAGGTAGCAGGGTGCTTTCAGGGTGAGCTTATAGCCCGATTGGTTTTCTTTTTCAGCCAATGCGCGAGCGCTGGCCAACACATCCGGCGGTATGCCCTGGCACTGTGTATCGTTGATGTAGAACGCAAACGTGTCAGTCGCATCCAATGCGTTTTCGCTGAACTTCTGGCTGGCTTGCGCGCTGGCTTCCTGGATCTGCGCAAAGCGCTGCTTGTCTGGCCCCTGAAGCTCGGCACCACCGAGTACGAAATTGCGGATTGCCAGCTGGTGGGCGTACGCCTGTTCGGCGTTGAGGGTGTTGGCTGGTATCGCTTTGTACTTGGCGTACAAGCGCTCATCCGCGCCCAGGCGGGTGTAAAAATCCGTCACCCGAGGCAAGGCCTGGTTAAAAGCGCTGCGCAGCTCGGGCGAGTCTTTGACGCTGTTGAGATGACTGACCACACTCCATGCGCGTGACAGGCGCTCGGTCGCCACGTCCAGCACCTTGGCGATTTCATTCCACTGGGCTGGAAAAGACTCTTGAACCACCAGATCAAGAGCAGCCTGGGCTTTGGTCAGCAATTCGGTGATCGCGGGCTCGACGTGCTCTGGCCGCACATCGGCAAAGGAGGGTAGGTCTTCTGAAGCCAATAGCGCGTTATCAGAGGTTTTTTTGGTCATTGGCATTGTGCTCAGGGGCGAGGCGTTTTGGTAGCGCTGAGTCTGCGTTCAGACGCTTCGAGCGTATTGAGCAGCAGCATGGTGATTGTCATCGGACCCACACCGCCTGGCACTGGCGTGATGTGGCTTGCCACTTGACGCACACCTTCAAAATCCACGTCGCCGCACAGTTTGCCCTTGTCGTCTCGGTTCATGCCGACATCCAGAACCACGGCTCCTGGCTTGACCATGTCAGCGGTCAGGATCCCACGTTTGCCCACTGCGGCAACGATCACGTCAGCCTGCAAGGTCATGGCTTTGAGGTTGGCTGTTGCGCTGTGGCAGATGGTCACTGTGGCATGTTTTTGCAGCAACATCAGTGCCATGGGTTTGCCCACGATATTGCTGCGACCAATAACCACCGCATGTTTGCCGCGCAGGTCCAAGTTAATGGACTCCAGCATCTTCATACAGCCGTGTGGTGTGCAGGGCCAAAAACCGGGCAGCCCGGTCATCAGGGCTCCAGCACTGGCAACGTGAAAGCCGTCGACATCTTTATCGGGGGCTATGGACTCGATCACCATGTTGGCGTCGATATGTGATGGCAGTGGCAGTTGGACCAGGATGCCATGAACGCTCTGGTCACGATTGAGTTCATCAATGCGCTTTAAAAGCTGGTCCTGCGCGAAGTCACCGGGATACTGCTCGAGAACGGACTGCACACCGATGTCTTTACAGGCTTTGACCTTGTTGCGCACATAAACCTGCGAGGCTGGGTTGTCGCCCACCAGAATCACAGCCAGTGCCGGCGCGATGCCATTGGCCTTGAGTTGTTCAACCCGCGCGCCCGCCATAGCGCGCAACTTTTGCGATAAAGCCACGCCGTCAATGAGTTGCGCAACGGTGGAATCAGGGTTCATTGATGCCTCGGTAAAAAAGGTTTCACGACGCTGGTGACCGTTGCCACCAGGCCTGCGAGCCAATGGCTCAGGCGGCGGGGCTGGCGTTGGGTCCGAGCGCAATTTTCAACAGGTCTGCCACCGTGTTAGCGCTGAGTTTTTCCATGATGTTGGCCCGGTGGGCCTCAACGGTCTTGATGCTGATACCCAAATCATCCGCAATTTGTTTATTCAGGCGACCTGCCACGATCCGGTCGAGCACCTGTGACTCGCGCGTGGTGAGCCGTGCCATCAAGGCTTCGCGGCTAACCGCGAGTTGAAACTCTTCAAAAGACACCTTGGCCCGCTCCAGCATTTTTTCGACCAGAGGCAATAGCTGGCTTTCAGTGAACGGTTTTTGGATGAAATCCATAGCCCCTTTTTTCATGGTCATGACGGCCATGGGTACGTCGCCATGGCCGGTGATGAACGCCAAAGGAAGCGGAGAGTTTTTTTCAGCGAGTCGGGTTTGAAGTTCCAGTCCGGTCATGTCAGGCATACGCACATCGACAAACAGGCAGGCCACTTCGTTTTCATCGAAGCGTGCGAGGAAGGATTCGGCAGATTCGAAACACCGGACCCTGTAATCTTTTCCTTCAAGGAGCCACTGCAGGGAGTCGCGCACCGCTTCGTCGTCGTCCACGACATAAACCGTGCCTTTTTTCGGGATCAAGCTCATGGACTTACCTGAATCTCAGAGTTTTTGCTGGATGCGGAAGGTGAGGAGGCCAACGACAGAGTGGCTGGCAGCCAGAAGCTGAAAACACACCCAGTGACTGCCAGACCATTGTAGAGGTTCTCCGCGCGAAGGCGGCCGGTATGGGACTCGATGATCGAACGGCAAAGGCTCAGACCGATGCCCATGCCTTCTGTCTTGGTGGAGTAGAAAGCTTCGTACAACCTGGGCATGGCCTCATTCGCAATGCCGGGTCCGCTGTCTTGCACTTTGAATTCGACTGCCGGACGGCCCTCGACGACCGTTTTTTGCACGGTGAGGCTAATTTGGCGCTGATGGGGTGGGCGCTTGGCCATGTCGATCGACTCAGCCGCGTTCTTGATCAGGTTGAGCAAAACCTGTTCAATCAGAATTGGGTCCACCATGAGGTCGGGCAGGTTGGGCTCAATGTTCTGTTGGAACTTTACTCCTCTGCGGCGAACCTCAATGCCAGCGAGCTCCAGGGCCTCGCCCACCAGTGTCTGGACGCTGGCCTGGCTTCGGTTGGGCTCGCTGCGCCTGACAAAAGAGCGAATCCGCTGAATGATCTGGCCGGCCCTGTTGGCCTGGTGTGCGGTTTTTTCCAGCGCTTGCAGTAAGGACTCGGTGTCAATTTGCTTGCCGCGCAAACGCGACAACATGCCATTGCAGTAATTGTGGATGGCGGTGAGGGGCTGGTTCAACTCGTGGGCGACGCTTGAGGCCATCTCCCCCATGGTGATAAGCCTGCTGGCTGCCTGTGCCCGTTCGGCCTCCAGCTCTGATTTCTCTTCGGCCATGCGTCGAGCGGTGATGTCGGTTGCAATCACCATTTGGGCAATGCGCCCGTCGACCCAGCTCAGAAAGCGGGTGCGCACCTCCAGCCACCGACCCAGGCTCGTCATGTAGACCTCGGCGCTTTCGATGTCCTTGTTGGTCAATGCCTCCACGGAAAGGCCGGCGTAGTCGTCCACGGCGTCCAAGTTTTCTCTGTCTGCGGGCTTTTCTGGGGGCACCCCAGCTTGCTCAATCAATTGAAGGTGGCCATAAGCCTTGGTACCAAACCAGAGACGGTAGAGCCGGTTGGTGAACAACAATTCGTCGCTATCGATGGGCGCCACCGAGATGGAGGCGTCCAAAGCCTCGAGCACCGTGGTGAAACGCTCGTGAGCTGCTGCGAGCTGCAGGCGTACGCGGTTAGGTTCAGTGATGTCGGTCATGGAGCTCATCCAGCCGGTTTGCTTGCCCATGGCATCGACCAGCGGTGAGACATAAATCCGCGCATCGATCAAAACACCGTCTTTGCGTTTGAGGCGGAACTGAATCCCGCTGGGTTGAACATTGCCACTGAGTTCATCGCGCCAACGGCCTTGCAAGGTTTCCAAGTCCTCATTGGGCCAGTAGGGAAATGGGGCGGTGGTTCCCACCAGGTCTTTTTCTGCCCAACCCGTGATTTGACAAAACGCCTTGTTGACGTAGGTGATGCGACCTTCCATGTCCATCGCGCGCATGCCTGTGAGCATGGATTCTTCCATTGCGCGCCGAAAGGCGGTTTCGCGGTAGAGCGCGTCCTGTGCCTGCACGCGACGGCGCGTATGGCGCCAGCTCGACAGCAACAGCCAGGCCGTCACAGCGCTTAGCGCCATGACCATCCAAAACAGCGCGTTACCGATCACGCCCAGCGAGGTTCGATAGGCCTGTCCGCGCAGCACCAGCCCCGTGGCGAAAGGGGTAATGGGCAACTCAGAGGCGTTGATTGGGTCCGCCCAAGGCATCAGGTTGCGGTTGATCTTGTTCTCGGTGATGGCGTTGCCCGCCAACAGTTTGCCCTGCGCGTCTGTCAGGGACATGGCGTACTTTGCACTGATCTCCCAGGGGATCGCGTTGCGGTGCAGGTCTTCCAGGTTGTATTCCACCACCAGGCTGCCACGCAAGCGGCCTTTCAAGAAATGCGGCAGGTGCATGCGCAAAGCTGCGGCCTGGCCCTGGCCTCGACGGCCAAGTGCGTAGACCGGAAGATTGCCACTGGCAGCACGCTCGAACTCGCGGATCACGTCGGGGTTGCCCGGCGGCTTACCCTCTTGCAAAGGGTCGCTGGTGCGTGTGAGTGCCTGATAGGCCCAGCGCACAACGCCGCTTTCGCTCAGCCACAACACACTTTGCACTTCCGGATAGCTGCTGACCAGGCGCTCCGAGCGCTGCAAAAATCCCTGGCGGTTGGTAGCGTCGGTCCCCGTGTCTTTGGACAACTGCCCGAACTGTTCCTGTTGCTCGAGCAGACGCAGCCTGAGAATTTGGTGGGTGTAGTCAACGTCGCGGCTGAGCGCTTCACGCTCGCGGGCGATCTCTTCGGCTCGAAGGTATAAAAACGCAGCGACGATCGCTGCAATGAACAGCATGACTGCCAACAGCGGGGCCAGCACCGCAAAGCGATCCTGTCTGCCTGGTGTTTGGCGTTTCCACCAGTTGCGCAGACGCTCGCTCAAGGTGGCTTGACTCGCTGCAGAGCTTGTACGGAGGGCGCTTGACATGCGCGGAGTGTAGGTCAGCCCGGTATGAATACGCTTTATTGAGTGTGGGAATGAGAAGCTAGCCGAGGTTCTAAATATCATAATATGAAAAGAATTTACACGATTTGAAATAAAAGACGTGTTTTGATTAGAATCTGGCACGAGCCGTTCGGCCTCAATGCACTACCATGGACCGGTGTCGGTTCAAGAACACACAGGAGTCAAGCATGTCCGTTTTCACGCCCAACCCATTTGCTCCCCATGCGCGAGACGTCGACAGTCAAGAAACCAAAGAGTGGATCGAAGCACTGAGCGCTGTGATCGAACAGGAGGGTCCTGAGCGTGCTCACTTTCTGTTGGAGCAATTACTGGAGCATGCCAGGGAAAGCAGCATTGACATGCCGTTTTCCGCTAATACCGGCTATGTGAACACGATCGAGCCGCAGGAGGAACAACGCTCACCTGGCAATCTGGAGATCGAGCGTCGACTGCGCGCCTACATGCGATGGAACGCCATGGCCATGGTGGTTAAAGCCAACCGCCACAACCCTGAAGACGGCGGCGATTTGGGCGGACACATTGGCTCATTCGCCTCACTGGCCAGTTTGTTTGGTGCGGGCTTTAATCATTTCTGGCACGCTGAGAACGAAAACCACGGGGGCGACTGCATCTACATCCAGGGCCATGTGTCGCCCGGCGTCTATGCGCGCGCTTACCTTGAAGGGCGTCTGAGCGAGGAGCAATTGCTTAACTTTCGGCAAGAGGTGGGCGGCAAGGGGCTCTCGAGTTACCCCCATCCCAAGCTCATGCCGGAGTTCTGGCAGTTTCCGACAGTCTCGATGGGCCTGGGCCCATTGATGGCGATTTACCAGGCCCGCTTCTTGAAGTACCTGGAAGCCCGCGGGATCGCCAAAACCGCTAACCGCAAAGTCTGGGTGTTCTGTGGTGATGGCGAGATGGACGAAGTCGAGTCCCTGGGCGCCATTGGCCTGGCCGCGCGCGAGAACCTGGACAACCTGATCTTTGTGATCAACTGCAATCTGCAGCGCCTGGATGGCCCTGTACGTGGCAACGGCAAGATCATCCAAGAGCTCGAAGGAGAGTTTCGCGGCTCGGGTTGGAACGTCATCAAGCTTTTATGGGGTTCTGGCTGGGACCCACTGCTGGCGCGCGACAAAGACGGCGCCCTGCGCAAGCTGATGATGGATACGCTTGATGGCGACTACCAGGCCATGAAAGCCAATGACGGCGCTTACGTGCGCAAGCATTTCTTTGGCAAAGATCCCCGTACGGCAGCCCTGGTTGAGCACATGACCGACGACGAGATTTTTAACTTGCGCCGCGGTGGGCACGACTCCAACAAGGTCTACGCTGCCTACCACGCCGCAGTGAATCACAAAGGTCAGCCAACCGTCTTGCTGATGAAAACCGTCAAAGGTTTTGGCATGGGCAAGGCGGGCGAGGGCAAGAACAATGTGCACCAGACCAAAAAGCTCACCGACGACGATATCCGTCATTTCCGCGATCGGTTTGGTATTCCGATTCCTGACAGTCAGCTCAAGGATCTGCCGTTCTACAAGCCGGCAGACGACACGCCGGAGATGCGCTACTTGCACGAGCGCCGTGCGGCATTGGGCGGGTACTTGCCGCATCGGCGGGTGAAGTCCGATGAGAAGTTCACGGTGCCATCTTTGGACACCTTTAAGTCGGTGGTCGAGCCCACCGCGCAGGGCAGGGAAATCTCCACCACCCAGGCTTATGTGCGCTTCCTGACCCAATTGTTGCGTGACCAGGCTTTGGGTCCTCGCGTTGTCCCCATCTTGGTTGACGAGGCCCGCACCTTCGGTATGGAGGGTTTATTTCGCCAGGTGGGCATTTACAACCCAGCCGGTCAGCAGTACACGCCGGTCGACAAAGACCAGGTCATGTACTACAAAGAAGATGTCAAAGGGCAGATTCTGCAGGAGGGCATCAATGAAGCCGGCGGCATGGCCAGTTGGATCGCGGCGGCGACCAGCTATTCGACATCCAACCGCATCATGATTCCGTTTTACGTCTACTACTCGATGTTCGGGTTTCAGCGCGTGGGTGACTTGGCTTGGGCAGCGGGCGACATGCAGGCCAGAGGGTTTCTGCTGGGGGGTACCAGCGGGCGCACCACGCTCAATGGCGAAGGCCTGCAGCATGAGGACGGACACAGTCACATTCTGGCGGGCACGATTCCGAATTGCGTGTCCTATGACCCGACCTACGCGCATGAGGTTGCTGTGATCTTGCACCACGGCCTCAAGCGCATGGTTGAAAAACAGGACAATGTTTTTTACTACATCACGCTACTCAACGAAAACTACCCGATGCCAGGGCTCAAGCCAGGCACCGAAGAGCAGATCATCAAGGGCATGTACCTGCTTGAGCCGGGTCAGGCCGTTAAGAAGGCCAAGGCAGCACGGGTCAACCTCTTGGGGTCGGGCACCATTTTGCGAGAAAGCCTGGCCGCCCAGACCTTGCTGGCGCTGGATTGGGGCGTGAGTGCGGATGTGTGGAGTTGCCCCAGCTTTAACGAACTGGGCCGCGATGGCCAGGACTGTGAGCGATTTAACCTGTTAAATCCGCAAGAGCCGCCCAGAGTTCCGTTTGTGGCGCAACAGCTCGATGCCCACGCAGGCCCGGTGATCGCGGCAACCGATTACATGAAGTCCTACGCCGAACAGATTCGTCCTTTTATTCCGAAGGGTCGCGCTTACAAGGTCTTGGGTACTGACGGGTTTGGGCGCAGTGATTTCCGCTCCAAGTTGCGTGAACACTTCGAGGTTAACCGGCATTACATTGTGGTGGCGGCGCTCAAAGCGCTCAGCGAAGACGGTCTGATGCCGGTTTCCAAAGTGGCCGAGGCCATCCAGAAATACGGTCTGCGCACCGACAAGATCAACCCCTTGTACGCCTGATCGCCGTTTGTGCGGTGGGCATCATCCCAGCATGCTGCGTCAGCCCGATGAGCTGGCCTGTACCGGAAAGTGAGTGACAACATGGCAATTATCGAAATCAAAGTACCGGATATTGGTGACTTCGACGAAGTGGCGGTGATCGAGGTGCTGGTCAAGCCAGGCGACCGGGTCAATGTGGAGCAGTCGCTCATCACGGTCGAATCCGACAAGGCTTCGATGGAGATTCCTTCAAGCGCCTCTGGCGTGGTCAAGGCGTTGAAGGTGAAGGTGGGTGACAAAGTCAGCGAAGGCTCTTTGGTTTTGCTGCTAGAGAGCGACGCGGCATCAGAAGCGCCCGCACCTGTGGCAGCCCCAGCGCCAACGCCTGCGCCAATCGCAAGTCCAGCACCCAGCGCTGCTTCTGATGCGAGCCAGGCCAGTGGCCCGGTCAACGTGCTGGTTCCCGATATTGGTGACTTCAAGGACGTCGCGGTCATTGAGATTCTTGTCAAGCCTGGCGACGCAGTGGCTGCCGATCAAAGTTTGATCACGGTTGAATCTGACAAGGCTTCGATGGAGATCCCGTCGTCCCACGCTGGCGTGGTCAAAGAACTGCTGGTGAAAGTTGGCGATAAAGTCAACCAAGGCGATTTGCTGGCTGTGCTCAATGCATCGGGCACAGCCGCTGCTGCGCCAGCCGCGCAGGCATCGGCAGCGCCTACGGTGGCAGCCCCAACGGCGCCTACACCAGCGGCGACCACAGCGGCGTCGCCGGCCCCCAAGGTGGCCAGTGAGGCCGCCCACCAACCTGCACAAGTGGCCCTGCTTGGGGTGCCGCACGCATCCCCTTCGGTGCGAAAGTTCGCGCGTGAGCTGGGTGTTCCACTGGGCGAGGTGCTTGGCACAGGGCGCAAAGGGCGCATCACAGAAGCGGATGTGCAGGCCTTTACACGTTCGGTGATGGCAGGCGCAGTGCAGACCCAGGCGCAGGCGGCCAAAGCACCTGCTGCCAGCGGTGGCGGCTCGGAGCTGGGACTGTTGCCCTGGCCCAAGGTTGATTTCGCTAAGTTCGGACCGATTGAGCGCAAGGATCTTTCGCGCATCAAGAAAATCAGTGGCGCCAATCTTCATCGCAACTGGGTGATGATTCCGCACGTGACCAGTTACGAGGATGCTGACATCACTGAGCTCGAGGCCCTGCGTGTGCGACTGAACAAGGAAAACGAAAAGTCGGGCATTAAAGTGACGATGTTGGCGTTTGTGATCAAGGCTGCGGTTGCGGCCCTGAAAAAGTTTCCTGAATTCAATGCCAGCCTGGACGGTGACCAGCTGGTGCTTAAAAATTACTGGAATATTGGCTTTGCGGCGGATACGCCCAACGGCTTGGTCGTTCCCGTTTTAAAGCATGCGGATCAAAAAGGTCTGCTGCAGATCTCTGCAGAGATGGCAGAGCTGTCCAAAAAAGCGCGCGACGGCAAGCTGGGTGCTGCTGATATGCAAGGGGGCACGTTTTCGATTTCATCGCTGGGGGGCATCGGAACCACGTACTTCACGCCTCTGATCAATGCGCCAGAGGTGGCCATTCTTGGCTTATCGAAAAACGCCATGAAGCCAGTGTGGGATGGCAAAGCGTTCGTGCCGCGTCTGATTTTGCCGCTCTCGCTGTCCTACGACCATCGCGTGATTGACGGCGCTGCAGGCGCCCGCTTCAACGCCTACATGAGCCAGGCGCTGGCCGACCTTCGTCGCGTACTGCTCTAAGTCGCTTTGCATCAACGCGTCTTGCCCCAACTGCGCGCAGGCATCAACAGGAAAGAATATGGCAACCATCGAAATTAAGGTTCCGGACATTGGCGACTTTGCAGAAGTGGCTGTGATTGAAGTGCTGGTCAAACCTGGCGACACCATCCAACCAGAGCAGGGTCTGATCACCGTGGAGAGTGACAAGGCATCGATGGAAATTCCAGCCAGTCAGGGTGGTGTTGTCAAGGAACTGAAGGTGAAATTGGGGGACAAGGTCTCTGAGGGCTCGGTGGTGCTGTTGCTTGAGGCAGCAGCTGCGCCCAGCAGTGACCAGCCTGCGCCGGTAGTGGCTGCTGCTGCACCATCGCAGCCGGCCTCGGCCCCTAGCGCAAGTGGTTTTGCGGGCGCCGCTGACCTGGATTGCGATCTGTTGGTGCTCGGTGGTGGCCCAGGTGGGTACTCTGCGGCATTTCGGGCCGCCGATCTGGGATTGAAGGTGGTTTTGGTTGAGCGCTACGCGACGTTGGGTGGCGTTTGTCTGAATGTGGGGTGTATTCCCTCCAAGGCGTTGTTGCATGTGGCTGCTGTGATGGACGAAGTCGCGCACATGGCTGATTTGGGAGTGGCCTTTGGTGCCCCCGCAGTCGATATCGACAAATTGCGTGGACATAAAGAGAAGGTGATTGCCAAGCTCACAGGCGGGCTGGCTGGGATGGCCAAGATGCGCAAGGTCACGGTGGTGCGCGGCTATGGCAGTTTTGCAGGTGCTAACCATCTTGAAGTAGAGGAAACATCGGGTACGGGTCAGCAAAAAACGGGCAGGAAACAGGTGATTGGCTTCAAGCGCTGCATCATCGCGGCGGGTAGCCAGGCCGTGCGCTTGCCGTTTTTGCCAGATGATCCGCGTATCGTCGACTCTACAGGCGCTTTGGACCTGCACGGCACTCCGAAGCGCATGCTGATTATTGGCGGCGGCATCATCGGCCTTGAAATGGGTACGGTCTACAGCACGCTGGGTGCACGCCTGGATGTGGTGGAGATGCTCGATGGGCTCATGCAAGGGGCCGATCGCGATCT
>JAURGS010000006.1 GCA_030833685.1 Rhodoferax sp.
AGCCCCGATTGCGGCACCACGGCCAGCACCTGGGCCATCACCCGGTCACCTCCAGCATGGCGCATCAGCGATTGCCGCAGCTTCAAGAGCGCAGGCGGCAAGTCCATAAACGGCGTGCCATTCCTCAGCGCCCCAGGCTTACGCTGCACCAGATCGATGTAGTGCTGCCAGTCATAGCTGGTTTGCCCACGGTTGACCAGCCTGGCGTGGCTGGCCACGATGGCGTCTTGCGCCACCACATCCACCCGGTTGGGATACAGCCGCGTGCTCACCAGATGACCCGCCCACTCGCACGGCACCGAATAACGGTTGCGCGCCACCGACACCAGACAGGTACTGCTCACCCTGGCCGGGCTCTCCACATAGCCATCAAAGGGCTCGGGCATGCTCATCAGGTGCTCTCGCTCCAGATCGAGCATCTCGGCAATGGTGAACTGCTTGTGCTCGGGATGGGACGTCTCTGCCCAAATCGAGCGGCAGCGCTCGGCCAACCAGGCGTTGAGCTCGGCAAAGGAGCCAAACCGCCGCTCCTGAGCCTCCATCCACACGCGCCTGCGGCTGTCCTGCACGTTCTTCTCCACCACACCCTTCTCCCAACCGGAGGCCACGTTGCAGAAGTCCGGGTCAAACAGGTAGTGGCTGCACATCGCGTTGAAACGGGCGTTGATGACCCGGCCCTTGCCCTTCTTGACCTTGTCCACCGCCGTCTTCATGTTGTCGTAGATGCCCCGATGCGCCACCCCGCCCAGTGCCGCAAAGCTGCGCGTGTGCGCGTCAAACAGCATCTCATGCCCCTGACTGGGGTAGGCTACCAGCCAGAACGCCCGGCTCGCGCACAGCTTGAGGTGTGAGACCTGCATGTGGTGGTACACCCCGCCGATGAGCAGGCCTTCCTCGCTCCAGTCGAACTGGAAGGCCTCGCCGAACTCGAAGCTCATCGGCACAAACGCCTTCGTCGCAGTCTTGCCCTCTTGCTCGCGCCAGTCCCTTATGAAATCCGTCAGACGGCTGTAGCCGCCCCGGTAGCCCTGTGCCTGCAGCTGTGCAAACAGCGCCCTTGCCGTGCGCCGCGCATGTTTGGGCCGGTGCAAATCCGCCTTGAGCGCCTGCACCAGCGTGCCCTCAAACTCGCTGAGCTTGGTTTTACCGGCCACGCGCCTGTATTTGGGCGCCTCGTCGCCCGGCGCCTTGAGCCACTTCTTGACCGTGTTGCGCGATAGCCCCGTGCGCTTAGCTATCTCGCTGTTGGAGAGTTGGTCACGCAGCTTCATGCGCCTGACCTTGCCCATCATTTCCATGGTGATCACCTTCTTGCTCTCCTGCTGAAATCTTCAGCAGGCCAGTTGAACACCCTGGTCAATTTTGAGTCGGCACTCCTAGCGTTTGATGGTCAGTTTTCGGTCGGCGTCAACAGTGCGACTCCATCCACTCGTGCATGGAGGGAACCCGGCGCTCGGGTGGCTCAGCTTTGGATTTGCCACTGGCTGCCGCCACGAGATCGACGGCGGCCAGGCGCTGGGCCATCATCTTGATGAGATCGTCCCCGGAGGCGAGCGCCGACTTCATGATGACCCGCATGAGCTGGCGGCCATGGGCCTGCAGCGACAGGCCGTGCGGGACTACCCCATGGCCTTCGTTATCGAAGTAGCGGTATGCATAGTATTGCTTGAAGGCCTTGGCCGGCTCGATGCCGTTGAGCAGGGCCCGCACAAAGGAGAAGTCCTCCAGGGTCACCCGGTCGGTCAGATCGGTGAGCACGGCGCCGAGCTTGCCCTTGGGTCGTCCGGGCCGGCGCTTTTCCACCGAAGTGATCCCTTCGCCCATGCCAGGTCGGCTGTACTCATCGAGCCAGGGATCTGTCTCGTCGGGTGCGGGGTTTGGCGTGGGCTCTGTGCTCATTGGCTGAAAACCTCGAAGGAAAGCGCCTCTGCGTGAGTGTCCATTTGACTAAAAGTGCTGCGTTTCTGACGCACACAAGTCCTTGTTTTTATTGGCGTTTCTCAGGAAATGACAAGGCTTTTGGTCGAAAAATCGCAAGACTTTTAGTCAAAACCGAGGCACTTTCTGACGGTGTGCCGGGTAATTATTTCGGTCCTTATCATAACTCCTGTTAGGACAACTTCAATTCAATATGTCTTGAACACCTTCGCGCCACGTCAGAGGGTGATGTAAGTTACATTCAGTGCGCATGCGGTGGGACGTCGAGGCCCACACCAAAACGACCGGTTCTGTCGTAGCCCGTTGATTTGTTTGAGGTTTTGATCAGGCCCTCAACCGCCGGCCTGCATCGTGATCACCATCCCTGGTGCCCAACAACGTGCGTGTCAGCAGTTCGAGGACTAAAACCGACTCGAAGCCGCTGTCGTGAGTCGCTGAGTCCTGAACACGAAGTGGCGAAAAATCAAGCAGTTAGCGCCGTGCTCAGAGAGGAGTTCTGAACTCGATTCTCACTGAGTTCTGAACTTTCCCGAAAACGTGTCACTGAGATTTGAATTTTTCGGAATGCCTGCAAGCTCCGTGAGACTTGGGCGTAGCTTCTGGAAGCGCGTGTGAACTCTCAACCTCAGTTCCCAAGAACGACAGTTCTCATGCGCGGTCTGCCCCAGTCTTGCGCGTCTGGAACTCATTGACTGATATGCAGGGTGGCCATTCAATTAGGCTCGACGACCTCACGGAATCCGGCGCACAGCGGTCATTGCGCATCGCATATCAAATGAAAAAAGGCATCGCAAGCGATGCCTTTGGATTGCATGCAGCAAATGCAACGCACTTAATCAGAGCTCAGCGACCAGCTCCGGCACAGCCGCGAAAAGGTCGGCTTCCAGGCCATAGTCGGCCACCGAGAAGATCGGGGCTTCGGGATCCTTGTTGATCGCCACGATCACCTTGGAGTCCTTCATGCCAGCCAGGTGCTGGATGGCGCCGGAGATACCGGCGGCGATGTACAGCTGCGGGGCGACAATCTTGCCGGTCTGGCCGACCTGCAGGTCGTTGGGCGCGTAGCCGGCGTCCACCGCGGCGCGGCTGGCACCGGTAGCTGCGCCCAGCTTGTCGGCCAGCGGTGTCATCACTTCGTTGAACTTCTCGCTGCTGCCCAGTGCGCGGCCACCGGAGACGATGATCTTGGCGGCGGTCAGCTCGGGACGGTCGCTCTTGGCGATCTCGCTGCCCACGTAGGCGCTCTTGCCATTGCCGCTGGCCGCCGCCACGGTTTCCACGGCGGCCGAGCCACCCTGGCCGGCGGCGTCAAAACCGGTGGTGCGCACGGTGATGACCTTGGTGGCGTCGCCGCTCTGCACGGTCGCCATCGCGTTGCCGGCATAGATCGGGCGCTCGAAGGTATCGGCGCTCACCACCTTGGTGATGTCGCTGATCTGGGCGACGTCGAGCTTTGCGGCCACGCGCGGGGCCACGTTCTTGCCACTGGCGGTGGCGGGGAAGAGGATGTGGCTGTAGCCTGAAGCGATGGCCAGCACCTGGGCGGCCACGTTTTCGGCCAGGCCGTGGGCGAAACCCTCGGCGTCGGCGTGGATTACCTTGGCCACACCGGCGATCTGGGCGGCGGCGGCCGCGGCAGCGCCGGCGTTGTGGCCAGCCACCAGCACATGCACCTCACCACCGCAGGCAGCGGCGGCGGTGACGGTGTTGAGCGTGGCGCCCTTGATGGAAGCGTTGTCGTGTTCGGCAATGACGAGAGCGGTCATGATGGGTTTCTTTCCTGTGGTGACGTCACCCCCGCGCAGGCGGGGGTCCAGGGTTTGGGGTGATGTATCCGTTCAGTCTCTGGCGCAGGATTCCCGCCTTCGCGGGAATGACGGCGGGGATCGCCGGCCATGACGATATGAGCGGCAGCCAGGACGAATGTCAGATCACCTTGGCTTCGTTCTTGAGCTTGTCGACCAGGGTGGCGACATCGGGCACCTTCACACCCGCGCCACGCTTGGCCGGCTCGGCCACTTTCAGGGTTTTCAGTCGCGGGGCCACGTCCACACCGAGGTCTTCGGGCTTGACAGTCTCCAGCGGCTTCTTCTTGGCCTTCATGATGTTGGGCAGCGTCACGTAGCGCGGCTCGTTCAGGCGCAGGTCGGTGGTGACCACCGCCGGCAGGCTCACTTCCAGCGTCTCCAGGCCACCGTCGACTTCGCGCGTGACCTTGGCTTTGTCCCCCGCCACTTCGACCTTGGAAGCGAAGGTGGCCTGCGGCAGATCAGCCAGGGCCGCGAGCATCTGGCCAGTCTGGTTGGCATCGTCGTCAATGGCCTGCTTGCCCAGGATCACCAGGCCGGGCTGTTCCTTGTACACCAGCGCCTTGAGCAGCTTGGCCACGGCCAGGGGCTGCAGCTCGACATCGGTCTCGACCAGGATGGCACGGTCGGCGCCGATGGCCATGGCCGTGCGCAGGGTTTCCTGGCACTGGGCCACGCCGCAGGAGACGGCGATCACCTCGGTCGCAGCGCCCTTCTCCTTCAGGCGAACCGCCTCTTCGACGGCAATCTCGTCGAACGGGTTCATGCTCATCTTGACGTTGGCAATGTCCACGCCCGTGCCGTCGCTCTTGACGCGCACCTTGACGTTGTAGTCGACCACACGTTTGACGGGGACGATGACTTTCATTTCATTACTCCTGTTAAATCTGCTGGTGGATACTGGATGTCAAACCCCATCGCACAGCCAGGTCTTGACGTATCAGCCGACGCCGACTCGACCAGTTCATCGTTGTTGGCGTGTATTGCGGCCACCGCACCGCGAATGCCAGTTGCCCTCGCATGCGCGCGTCATGCAAGCGGGCACTCGCTTGTGAGCCTCAAGAGATAGTGGGACAGGCAGTCTGCGGACGTATGCCATCAGCCAGGAAGCGGATGAATACCTCTGCCACCTGATCGCCAGTGAGTGTGCCGTCAGCGTGGTACCACTGGGAAATAGAACTGATCGCCCCCATGAACCAAAACACCGCGAGCCTTGCGTCACAAGGCGCAATGGAACCGTCCCGAACGCCCTCTTCTATGATGTTGCGAAGCTGGAGGTCAAACTTTCTCCGGCGTGCGGTAATCTTTTTACGATCCGCTGGCGTCATAGCGGAAAAGTCGTGCAGGATCGCGGGAGCTCCCATCTGATCTGTCAGGTGCGAGATGTAATTCCGCATGAACGCGGTGATCCGTCCGTACCCAGTGGACTCTGATGCGATCGCGTCTTTCAACACCTGATCACCAATTTTCATCGCCAGCTCATGGCACTCGTAAATGAGTTCCTGCTTGCTCTTGAAATAGTAGTAGAGGGCAGGCTTGGTAACGTTGAGTGCGTTTGCAATCTCGTCGAGCGAGACGTTTTGTGACCCCTGGCGCCCAAAGGCTTTAGACGCTTCAGCAATCACTGCCTGCCGCTTGAGCTCGTACTGCTCATCCGCACCACTGACGGCGTTGTTCCACCTCGCCCCTTTGGTGGCGCGCTTGGTCGCTGAACGCACCCGTGGCTTGGGCTCCGCTTCGATGGATTGGCTCATAAGGTTAGAGGTCGCGCTTTGCTAAGGGGAGACAGTTGTTAGTCGAACATGATATCCAATGACCTCGGGCAGCCGCCTTCGGCGGCTTGCCCAGACACTCACTCAGCCAAAATCTGGCGCGCAATAATCAGCTTCTGAATGTGGCTGGTACCTTCGTAAATCTTGGTAACGCGAACATCTCGGTAATAGCGCTCCACCGGGAAGTCCGAAACGTAGCCGTAGCCACCATGGACTTGAATCGCTGCAGAGCAGACCTTCTCAGCCATCTCACTGGCAAACAGCTTGGCGATCGAAGCCTCTTTGTCTGAGGGAAGCCCCGCATCTCGCCGGCGCGCGGCGTAGATCATGTACTGGCGAGCCACCTCAACCTGCATCGCCATGTCGGCCAGATCAAAGCTGACGGCTTGGAGTGCCGAGATCGGCTTACCGTAGGCTTCCCGATCTTTGGCGTAACGAATGGCAGCCTCGAGCGCAGCGCGCGCGACACCGATCGCCAGGGCGGCAATCGCGATGCGCCCGTCTGACAAGAGCGACAGGGCCTTTGCATATCCTCGCCCTTCTTCTCCCACCAGATTGCCGACTGGAACGCGCAGATTGTCCAGCTGAATCTGGGCAGTATGCGCGGTGTGCTGTCCGAGCTTGTTCTCGATACGGAGCACCTGATAGCCCGGATCCTTGGGATCAACAATGAACAGGCTGAATCGATTCCGAGACCCAGGCTCCCCCGTGGCCGCCACGACAAAGGCGAAACCCGCTTCGCTTCCATTCGAAATCCATTGCTTGCTACCGTTGATCACGTAGTATTCACCATCGCGCTTGGCGGAGGTTCGGATGGAGGCAGTGTCAGAACCAGCATGAGGTTCCGACAGAAGAAATGCACCGATGTTCTTAGCCGAAGCCAACCCGGGCAGGTGCTGAGCCTTCTGCTCCTCTGTGCCGAAATTGCATAAGACATGCGCTGATGAGTTGTGCACGTGCATCATGGTGGCAAAGCCGCCATCGGCGACAGCGAACTCCTCAATGGCCAAGCAATACTCCACGAAAGAAAGTCCCGCACCTCCATGTGTTTGAGGGGCCAGCATGCCCATGAACCCCAATTCGGCCACGGACTGAATTTCCGCATGAGGCCACTTGCCGCTTTGGTCGCGTTGCGCCGCTGTGACGGCGACGACCTCCTCCGCTACGCGGCGGGCCGACTCCCGAATCATGACCTCTTGTTCGCTGAGGAAAGCGTTGGAAACACTGCTCATCTGATGTCCTTGGGGTTAACTTTTTTGTGTCAAAAAACGCAGCTCAACCGAGCCAGCGCTTGCGGCGCCGGTAGTGCTTCATGTCCCGGAAGCTCTTGCGCTCTCCTTCCACTGTCAAGCCGAGGTAGAACTCGCGAACGTCCTCATTGCTCTTGAGTTGGCTAGAAGGCCCCTCCAGCACGATGCGACCGCTCTCCATCACATAGCCGTAATCTGCGAGTTCAAGCGCGACGCGGGTGTTCTGCTCGACGATCAGCAAAGTCAGTCCGCTGGCTTTCAAGTCGGAAAGAAGGCCGTACACCTCCTCCACCATAAGGGGAGCCAATCCGAGCGATGGCTCATCGATCATCACCAACTTGGGTTGGGACATCAATGCGCGACCAATCACCAGCATCTGCTGTTCGCCTCCCGACAAATAACCTGCGGTTCGGTCGCGCAGGGCGGCCAAGCGCTTGATGCGGGAATAGACCTCGTCGAGCCTTTCCTTGGCCTCTCGCCCGCTTCCCAAGTGCCCACCGACCACCAGGTTCTGTTCGACCGTCATGTGACGCAGGACCTTGCGCCCCTCCATCACGTGCACGAGACCCTGTCTCACCACATCCACCGGGTTCGCCCCGGTGATGTTGGTCCCGTCGAGCGTGATCGATCCTGCGGTGACCCGACCATCTTCGGTACGAATGAGGTTTGAAATGGCTTTGAGCGTCGTGCTCTTACCCGCGCCGTTGGCACCGAGCAGGGTAACGCACTGGCCCTTTGGTACACACGCTGTTATGCCCTTTACAGCCAAAATCACTTCGCTGTAAAGAACCTCAACGTTATTTAGTTCAAGCACAGGCAACTCCAATATTCGTCACTCCAGGCCCGTCGCGGCGGGCCTGGATATGCAGTCAATTACCACTTGTTCACGTTCGGAACGGGAGCGCTTTGTTCGACCAGCTTGTACATCCCTTTTTCAATCGTTCCGATGTTCACCGCCAAACCAGAAGTCGGGAACGGAGCATCGTTGCTGAACTTGATGTTGGGCAGAACACCAAATGTCAGCTCGCTTGGGAAAGCGTTGGTCTGCAAAGCAGTGCGAACATCCGCGCCCGTCACGCCGGCAGGACCCTTAATCTTGACCACCTGTTCCACCGCGCGGACCGTGAGTAGGGAAGTGGCCAACCCCATCATGCAGGGCGATGTGAAGTTGGCTTGCGTCTTGTACTGGGTGCGCAGCTTCTCGAAAAAGGCTCGCGCAGCTGTAGGATCGTCCGTCGGGATGGCCATGCCATAAACCTCGTAACTTCCCTCCATCCGGTTGAGGTCGCCCAAGGCCTTGCCCGACGAGAGCAACCCGTTGTGTGCACTGACCACAATAGGTAGGTTGCCCTTACCAAGGCTTTGCAAGGCACGACGGGTAGCCACCACCGATGCCGTATTGTTGAAGACTTGAATCACCGTCGCCCCTTTGCGAAGCAGTCGATGCACTTGCTGCGTAAGGTCCGTCGGCTGTGCCTCGGTGTAGATCGTCTCCACCACTTCCAGGATCTGGGGGTTGTCCTTGGCAAATCGCTCCACACCCTTGTGAATGTCCACATACGCGGGAGAAACTTCCGAAGAAATCACCCCGACCTTCAGCGGTCCACCCCCCATCTTCTTCTGATACCAAGCGTAAAAGCCGGCCGCTTCATGCGGGTAAGTCGCCCGTGCATTGAACACCCAGCTGCCATCCTTCCAAGCAAAGCCATAGCCAGCCGTGCCGAGCAGCAGGGGTACCTTGTCGTTGGGCAATCTCTGCTGCAGCGCATTGCTGTCTGGCCCGCCGAGGCCCCAGACGGCAATCGGGTTGAGCTCCGCCTTGATGCCTGGCCAGAGGGAAGCGACTTGGGCCACGTCGTAGCGTGCGTCATGCTCCTTGACTTTTAGGGTAACGCCGAGCGATTTGCCTACCTCTTCATTCCACCAGTCAAGCACCCCGCGGCGGCAGCCCGTGATGTCCTTCATCACGTCAGCGAAGGGCCCGGTGAAGTCAGCGATCCCAGCAATGTTGTATGTCGTCTGAGCGTAGACGGTGCTTCCACTGCCCAGTACGGCCAAGAGAGCAGCCGAGCCCAAAGCATGGCGGACTCTGACCGAAGCCCATATCTTCTGTTTAATCATTTGATTGTCTCCTTGGTGATTACGCTGTTTAACCAAAATCAACCACCCACCAGCGTGAAAATGGGGATCGGGATAATGTTTATGTTCAATAGGGATAGGGCCACATTCGATAGGACTGCTTCGCAATATTCCAACGATGCATCAGGCCGCGAGGCTCAAAAATCAGAAAGCCAGCGATGATGCCACCGAGAAAAATATTCATAGCAGCAAACACCAAGTCTCCGCCTAGAAATGGAATGCGCTCGACCAGTGCAGGCCCCATGCTCGTGATGGACTCCTGAGCCATACGAATAACGAAAACACCAATCAGTGCGCCAGTAATCGAGCCCATGCCACCCACGATGATCATGGCAATAAACCAGATTGAATGAATCAGCGTGAACTGGTCAATCGCCACAAAGCGAATGTAGTATGCCCACAGCCCTCCACCAATACCGGCATAAAAAGCACCAACCAAAAATGCCAGGGCTTTCGTCCTCACCACGTCGATGCCCATCATCCCTGAAGCCACATCATCATCACGAACGGCGGCGAAGATTCGTCCGTGTCGGCTACGCGCAATGCCGTATCCTCCAGCGATCATGATCATTGCGACCACGAGACACAGGTAATACATGCTTATATCCGTCTCAAACCTGAATCCAAACAGCTCAGCAGGCTCCAGGGTGATGCCGTTTGAGCCACCCAGCCACTTTTGTGGAAGATTGAGCACAAAGAAGTGAAACAGGATCTGCGCAGCAATCGTGGTAAGCGCGAGGTAGAACCCCTTTATCCGGACGGCAGCAAGACCGAAAATGAGGCCAAAAAGCGCTGCGAACACCCCACCCGCGGGCAGGGCCAGCCAGAATGGAAGGTGCAGTTTGCTGGCAAGCACAGCCGTCGAATAAGCACCGACCCCCATGAAGGCGGCCTGGCCTATATTGACCTGGCCAGCCAAACCAGTATTGATTTGCAGACCAAGAACCACCACTGCAGTGATCAGCATCGACGTCATCACTGCCACCGATCGAACCTCGGCGACCATCGGCAGGGCAAACAGAGCCACAACAAATATCAACAGCGCAAATGCTTGATTTCGCGTGCGGATAAGCGATTGATCCTGACGATAGGAGGTTGCGAAAATACCTGCGGGATCCATGATCAAACCCTTTCAATGGTTTTCCAACCGAACATACCGGTTGGACGAATCAAGAGCATCAGCAACATGATGATGAATGGAAATACAGAGCCAATTGCACCGCCAACCAGAGGATCAAGATAGGCCGATGCTAAACCTTGAATCACGCCCACCAGCACACCGGCGAGCAACAATCCTGCGAGCGATTCCAAGCCAGCGAGCAATGCCACAGGAAGCGCTGCCAATCCGATGTCGGAGCTCAGCATGTTGATAGAGCGGCCACTCAGGTGAACCATGGCACCCAGGGTGGAAAGCACAGAGCCGAGAATCCAGGCAAAGGCAATGGATCGCTGCACGGAGATACCCATTGACATCGCCACCTGATGGTCTTCGGCCACGGCGGTCATCGTCAAACCCGTACGCGTTTTGTTGAAAAACCACGAAAGCCCAAAACCAATGGCAATCGTGAGCAACCCACCATAGAACATCGAGCGAGAGATCAGGATGTCACCAAAGATCAGCGGATCAATTGGAAAAACCATCGGAAAGGCGCGGACTTGTGGACCAAACAGGACCAAGACCACACCCCGAATTAGGATCAGAAGCCCGATGGTCACCATCACCATGGAAAAAACGGATTCACCGACAAGTCGCGCAAAGAAAATCCGCTCGATCATCAAGCCGAAGATGGCTGCGCTCACGAATGCCACTGGCAGGCCGATCCACAACGGCATTCCCATTTGAATCACTGTCCACCAGACCATGTACCCGCCGAAGACGACCAACTCCCCCTGCGCGAAGTTGAACACCTTTGATGCCCGATAGATCACCACAAAACCCATGGCAATCAGTGCATACAAGAGGCCCGTCAACGCGCCATTGATGAGGTAATTCAGGAAATCAATCATTGCCTTCTCCCATTTGAAATACCGGCCTTGGTCGTCTGGTCGGCAGCCGCTACGTCGCGAATGAGTACCTGCGCGGTGAACTGGCTGCGACGTCCATCCTGATAGGTCACCGGTATGTCCACAGTCACTTCAGACGCCCCGTTGTAAAGACCTTGAATCAGCGCCGCATACCTATCTTCCAGAAACTCTCGACGCAGCTTTCTCGATCGGGTCAACTCGCCCTCATCCGGGTCAAGCTCCTTCGGAAAGTTGGCGAAACGCCGGACTCGCGCGTGGGCGGGCAGGAACTGGTTTACCCGGGAGATTTCCCGGCTAAGGAGGTCGGCCACCTCTGGGCGCTGCGAGAGATCCGTGAAGGTCGAGAAGCCAATGCGCTTTTCTTCTGCCCAGCGAGACAGCACACCCATGTCGATGTTGATTAGTGCTGCAACAAAGTCGCGCCTTTCATCTCCGACGGTCATGATGTCTTTGATGAACGGGCTGAAGCGAAGGCGGGTTTCAACAAACTGCGGCGGGAACGTCTGGCCATCGGCAAGACGCTTCAGATCGGACACACGCTCCAAAAACACAAGTTCGCCTCGGTCCGTCTTGGTAACCGCATCTCCGGTTTGGTACCACCCGTCTTTGACCTTGGCCTCGAAAGAGCCTTCGCGTCGGTAGTAGCCCAGAAACGAACTCCCTCCCCTGACGCACAACTCCCCATCTGCTGTCAGCATCCACTCCAGAGGAGTTCCTGCCTCGGGGTGCGTCTGCATCCAGTGACCAACGGTTTCTAGGTCAAAACGGTCTCCCTGGTGGCTCGTCAACAGCCCGACCTCTGTCGAGCCATAGATGTTTCTCAAGGGAACGCCCATTGCATGGAACATGCGGAACACATCTGGTGCCATGGTGGCTCCTCCGCAGATGGCCACCTGCAATCGTGTCAGGCCAAGTTGGTCTCTCAACGGCCTAAGGACCAGCGCATTGGCGAGGGGCAGCAAGGCCCGACTCCACCACGACACGTGCTTGCCGTCCATACGCGCGACGTGCACAGCATGTCCAACCTTCAAACCCCACTCGTAAATTGCTCGCCGCACAGCGCCCGCGTCGAGCATGTGTGCCTGCACGGAAGACGCCATGCTTTCCCATTGGCGCGGGGCAAACGTCATGGCCTCGACCGCCAGCTCTCGAATGTTTTCAAGAACCTGCTCAGGGCCCTCAGGAAAGTTGACCACCATGGGCAGGCCGATTCCCAGGGCCAGACCCATGAATTGCTCCGTTGCCCATGCTGGGGCGATGTAGCTCAGGTACTGGGTGCCTGGCCTGGCCTTCGTGGCATTGATCAGACGTTGGGCGTTGTCAACCAAGCTACGATGTGAAAGGATCACCCCCTTGGGTTTGCCCGTGGTGCCTGATGTGTACGAAAGCACCGCGATGTCGTCAGGACGGCCCTGATCAACGAGACGGTCGTACATCAGCTCATCCTTTTCGCCAAGGGACCGCCCCTCGCTCTGCAACTGATGAAACTTGCGCAAGATGGGGTCTCGGTACGACCACATGCCCGTGTCGTCCCAGTACACGATGTGCCGCAGGTTGGGAGTGGCCGTCTTCACCGCCAACCCTTTGTCCACCTGTTCCTGATCCTGAGCAAAGAGACAGACGGCCTCACTGTCATCCAGCAGGTACTGCACTTCGTCTGCCGTGAGGTCCGGATACAGTGAGATTACCTTGCACCCGACTGCTTGTGCCGCGTATTCGGCCCAGTAATGCTGAGGCTCGTTCTCACCAATGATTGCGACCGTCTCTCCGCGTTGAATACCCAGTTGGTGAAGACCCAAGGCCAAGTCCATGACATTGCGCTGGACCTGTGAGAAGTCGTACTCGCGCCAGATACCACGCGTCTTGTGCCGCTGCGAAAGTCGCTGCGGTGAGCGTCTGGCGTGGTCACGCAGCAGTTGCGGCAGTGTTGCCATGCGAATGTTCATGCCACCCCCTCACCCAGATATGCCTTCAATACGGCAGGATCGGCCTGGATTTCCTTGGGTGTTCCCTCGGCAATCTTTCGGCCAAAGTCCAGCACAGCCACGCGATCCGCAAGGTCCATGACAACCCCCATATCGTGCTCGACCAGCACGATCGGGATGCGTTTGGCTTCTCTCACATCCAGAATGAACCTAGCCAGATCTTCCTTCTCCTCGGTATTCATTCCGGCCATTGGCTCGTCCATGAGAAGGATCTTGGGATCTTGAGCGAGAGCGCGCCCGAGGTCGACGCGCTTGCGAAGTCCATAACCCAGGCTGCCCACTGGGGAGTGCCGGATCGACTCGATTTCCAGGAACTCGATGATTTCCTCCACCGCTTCCCTGTGAGCCACCTCTTCGCGTACAGCGGGTCCGAAATGGCAAAAGGACTGGATCAGGTTGGTGCGCATATGCAAGTGGCGCCCCACCATCAGGTTCTCAATGACCGTCATGCCCGAGAAGATGTGGGTACCTTGAAACGTGCGGGCCAATCCGCGGGCCGCCACTTCGTGTGTGCCCATGCCTCTGATCGAGTGCTCGCCAAGACGGATTTCGCCTGCCTTGGGACGATAGAAGCCACTTAGGCAATTCATCAGCGACGACTTCCCTGCTCCGTTAGGACCGATCACGGCCAACAACTCGTCGTCGCGTACATCAATGGAGACATCGTTCAGGGCCACGATTCCCCCAAACTTCAAAAGCAGATGGCTTGCGGAAAGCACGATCTGAGCGTGCTTACCCTTTGGCAGATCACTCATTCTTTCCTCCGCGATCCATCAGTCGTCTTACTTGCATGGAAACCTCTTTTCATTCAGTCCCAGAATAGGTTCAGCTCTTTTTTGTGAGATGCTGACCGTCAGCGGGTCCCCGCGTCCAGGCTGATGGTGGTGGCGTTGAAGTAGGCGTTTTCGACGATGTGTTGAACCAGTGAGGCAAACTCCTGCGGTCGCCCCATCCGGTGGGGGAAGAGGATCGAGTTATCGATCAGCCCCTGAGAGACCTTGGGCGGCATGCCGGCGGACATGCCCGTCTCGAACAGGCCGGGCGCAATAGCGACGACACGAATCCCGTGCTGTGCCAAGTCACGGGATACTGGGAGCGTCATTCCCATCACCCCAGCCTTCGTTGCGCTGTAGGCTGCCTGACCCATCTGTCCCTGCCAAGCGGCTCCAGAAGAGGTGTTCACGATCACACCTCGCTCGCCGTCCTCGCTGGCGGTATTTCGCGACATCGCAAGGCTCGCGTGGCGGATGACGTTAAACGTGCCCGTGAGGTTGACGGCAATCACCTGGTTCCAGAGAGAAAGGGGAAACAGTTCGCCTTTGCTCAAGGTTTTGCACGGCCCAAGAATGCCAGCACAGTTCACGGCCACCTGCAAAGAGCCAAAGGCCTGCACCGCAAAGTCGACGGCAGCTTTCACCTCAGCATCGTTGGACACGTCGACCCGTTGAATGCGAACGCTTGACCCTAGGGGCAGTACGTTGTTGACCAAGCGCTCTTCATCAACGTCCACTGCCATCACCTTGGCGCCCGCCGCTACCAGCGCCTGGCAGGTGGCCAGGCCCAGGCCCGATCCTGCTCCAGTGACGAGTGCCACTACGTTTTGAATGTCCATGTTGTCTCCTTGTTCGTACTTGGTTCTGTGATTCAGCGGCCAAGAATCGTTATGCATGCCACGGCTTCTTCAATCCCTTCCAGGCCCCCGCCGTTCTCGGCGAGCGCAAGCCGGGCACTTTCCACCTGGCGCTTCCCTGCCTCCCCTCGTAGTTGAGTGACCAGCTCATGGATCTGTGCAAGCCCGGTCGCACCTACAGGGTGGCCCTTGGACTCCAGACCACCTGATGGGTTGATAGGGATCCGCCCTCCGATGCTTGTCTCACCGCGCTCCGCGATGACACCGCCCATGCCGAACTCGCAGAAGCCAAGGTTCTCGGACTGGATGATTTCGCCCATGGCGGTAGCGTCATGGACTTCGGCCACCGATATGTCTGCGGCTCCCACACCGGCCAATTCGTAGGCCTTGGTGGCCGCCAACGCTGTGCAGTGGGAGCGGTAGTCGGACTCATCGCGATCTGATCCGCTTTGCACCACCGAAGCGAGTACACGGATCGCTCGGCTTGCGTCCAAGTTGAGGCGTTTAATGGCCTTGCCGGTGCACAAAATTGCGGCCGCGGCACCATCTGAGATTGGTGAACACATTGGCAAAGTCAGCGGATAGGTGATGGGTGGCGCCGCTAGGATCTCGTCGATGGTGTATGCCACACGGTACTGGGAGAGCGGGTTATGAACCGAATGGGTGTGGTTCTTGGCCGCCACAGCCGCGAGCTGCCGCTGGGTCGTACCGAATGTCCGCATGTGCGAACGCGCGAATGCGGCATATACGTCCATGAAGACGCTGTACGGCTTGGGCGAGGTCGATCCTTCGGGTACGGACACCTCCCTGCCCAGCTTCATCAGGGAATCTCGAATCTCTTGTGCACGGGAGATATCCCAAGCACTGTCAAACACGGAGAACATCCGCGCCTTGTCGGTAGAGAACATCTTCTCGGTTCCAACCGCGAGAGCGACGTCGCCCGCTCCGGACTTCAAGTGACTGCACGCCAGCGCAAACGCAGATGATCCACTCGCGCAGGCGTTCTCAATGTTCACCACCGGAACCCGGCCAATGCCCATGGCGCGCAAGGCAATCTGCCCGCGAATCATGTGCTGCCCTTCCATGTGTCCTTGAGAAGTGTTGCCAAAGAAGGCCGCTTCCAACTGCTCCTTCTGCATGGCGGCATCTGCAAGGGCTGCCTCCACTGCCTGCCTAGTAAGGGCTTTCATGTCAAGGTCGAGGTGTCGGCCAAACGGCGTCATGCCAACCCCAATCACGTAGATGTCATTCATGCTCAGTTTCCTTATGGCTCTTGAATACTGGCGGAATAGCTTAACTTTACCCGCCGTGCAATGGTTTTACTTTAAAGTAAAAAACAAAAAAAGAGAGAGGGGTAAACCCTCATTGGGGCGATCTCAAAAGGTCCGGATCGACCAGAGGCAGGAAGCGCAAGCCCCGCGCCGTCTCTACATCACCCTCGTCGGTCACGCGATACAGACCTCGACTGGCGTTATGGGGATGCTTCGCTGCCTCTCCCAAGGTGAGGACTGGTGCGAAGCAGGCATCAGTGCCTTCCAGCTCTCCAGTCCAATAGCTGCTTGACCTCGACGCAAATGCCTCAGCCATTCGGGCTTTCAGTGCGGGCCAAGCGGCCCTGTTCATCTGCTGAGAGGGATCCACGTCCGACAGCCCCATCTTTTCCAGAAGAAGCGCATAGAACTGCGGCTCAATAGCGCCAACCGTGATGTACCGACCGTCTGCACACCGATAGCGGTCATAGAACGGTGAGTCGTGAAAGACGCTGGCCACGGTCCCCTCTAGAGCACCACCCTTGCGGAGAAGCTGAACCAAGGGCGCCAGGAGGGCCAGCACATCCACGATCGCTCCATCGACTACACAACCCTTTCCTTCGCCACTTCTCGCGGCGAACATCCCGGCGACGATTCCCATCGTCAGACCCAAGGCCCCCGCCGCGTCTCCCAAGACCGTGGGTGGCAGAATTGGAGGATGACCCGGCGTTTCGGTCAGTGACATCAGTCCGGTTAGGGCCACGTAGTTCATGTCGTGGCCTGCGGCGTGGGCCAGCGGACCATCCTGCCCCCATCCCGTCATGCGGCCGTAGACGAGGCGGGGGTTCACCTTGGCGCAGTCTTGAGGCCCCAGACCCAGCCGCTCCATCACCCCTGGACGATTCCCTTCAATCAAGGCATCGCTTTGGGCAATCAAGTCGATTGCAGCCACTTTGTCGTGTGGCGTCTTCAAGTTCAGAGTGACACGATGTTTGCCGCGGTTAATCAAGCTATCGGTAGGCGGGGTCATTTCTGCTGGCAGAGCCCCTCGACCTGGGCGTGCGACCAGGGTCACGCTCGCGCCGAGCTGTACCAGATGAAAGCCCGCCAATGGGCCGGGTCCGATTCCTTCGAACTCCACTACCTTGACTCCTGCCAACGGTAGCTGACTGCTTTGACTAGATGACTTCATGGGGACTCCTCTTTTTTTACTCTAAAGTAAAGCCGCTTTATTATGGGTAAGGGAAATCACCAAGTTACTTACTCGATAGTCAAATGAAAGAATGTGAGGTCCCTAAGCACGCCGAGAATGGAGAAGACATGTCAGAGTCAGTGGTGGTTACCGAAGTCCGGAATCGATCTCTTTGGATCCGCCTGAATCGCCCAGATGCAATGAACTCGCTCACCCCAGAAGTGCTCCAAGCCATCGACAGGGGGCTGGACCAGGCACTGGAGAGCAACGACGTCATGACCGTTGTTCTTACTGGTACCGGCCGCGCCTTCTGCGCTGGGGCGGACCTTAAGTACGTGCGAGGTCAACTGGGCGAGAACGGCACGAGCGCCTTCCTCGCGGGTGTCTTGCGCACGATGAACCGCCTGGACCGATTCCCCAAGCCGGTCATTGCCTCGCTAAACGGCATTACCCTCGCGGGAGGGCTGGAGTTGGTGCTGTGCTGCGATCTGGTTATCGCTGCCAAGAGCGCAAAGATCGGCGATGCACACGCCAACTACGGCCTGCTTCCTGGAGGTGGCGGCTCGGTGCGTCTCCCCCGTGTGATTGGCCCGACCCGCGCCAAGTACCTTCTCTACACCGGTGAGTTCGTTTCAGCCGAGGAGATGCGAGAAGCCGGGTTGGTGAATCAGGTCGTGGACGACTCGCAGCTCGACGCAGCGACCCAGAAGGTGGCCGACACCATTGCCACCAAGAGCCCTTTGGGCCTTCAGCGCATGAAGGCTCTGGTTGACGACGGGCTCGATCAATCAGAGGACACGGCACTTCGCTTGGAACTGCTGGCGTCAGAAGTTCATGCTTTCAGCGCCGACCTTCAAGAGGGGCTGGATGCCTTCCAGGGAAAACGCGCGCCGCGTTTCACCGGCAAGTGAACCAAGGTTCCGAACCATGACCACGCCCCCATGCTCCAACCGATTCGCAGCACTTCAGCGCATTCAGACCCAGGCTTACCGGAAGGCCCCAGCAATACGAGACATCTATGAGCGGGCGAATATGGCGCCGGCCGACTTATGCGGCGCCAGTGATCTTGCCCGCCTGCCCGTCACGACCAAAGACCAACTACTCGCCCTCCAACGAGCACATCCCCCTTTTGGCGGGTTCCTGGCCGCGGACACTCACGACATTCGACGCATCTTTGTGTCTCCAGGGCCGATCTATGAACCAGAGCTTTCAAGCGATGTCACCGGGCGTGGATTCGCGCAAGTTTTTAACCAAGCAGGCATCGGCCCCGGCGATCGCGTGCTGAATACCTGGTCTTACCACCTTGTGCCCGCAGGTCTTTTGCTTGACCAAGGAATCGCATCTACCGGGGCCACGATCATCCCGTGTGGTCCGGGCGGCGCTGAACAGCAAGCCCAACTGATTCTGGAGTTGGACATCACGTGTATTTGCGCGTCCACCAGCTTCTTCATTACCTTGATCGAGACCTTGGAACGCATGGGGTACCAGTTGCCTCGTGACTGGCGCGTCAAAAATGCCATGCTCGGTGGAGAGATGGGCAACTGGATGCATAAGCGACGCGATCTTGAGCAGCGCTATGCCATCAACACGTTCTCCGCCTATGCGACCGGAGACTTTGGACTCATCGGTTACGAACAAGATGGACTTGAGGGCTACCGCATTCACCCTGAACGCCTGGTCCAGGTGTGCGACCCGGTATCGGGCGAGCCCTTGCCAGTCGGCAGCACAGGTGAGATCGTGGTCACGACACTGGAAAGCGGGTGGCCATTGGTTCGATTCGGCACAGGCGACGTCGCTCAGGCGTTGAGCCAGACAGAAGACGGCCTCGTTGATCGCATTGGTCTTCTGCAAGGCCGCGTCGGCCAGGGTGTAAAAGTGCGCGAGGTTTTTGTCTATCCGCGCAACATCGAAGAATTGCTGAGTCGAGTGCCGGAGATCAATCGTGCGCAGCTTGTCGTAGAGACCCTGGGCCACAGAGAGACCATGACATTGCGTGCAGAACTCAAGCCAAAAGGCACACCAGCCAACGTGGAAGCTCACCTAGCTGATGCATTCAAACAAGTAACTCGGCTCAAGCTAGACAACATCGAATGGCTCGAGGTGGGCCAACTCGCTGAAGGAGATCCAACGCTTGTCGATCGGAAGCACGCACAAGCTTGAAGCACCACAGGACCCGGATGTACAAGTTGGAGTTGGAGTTGACCCACTTCCGTGGACGGGTACTGGTTTTGCGGGGGAACGTCAGTCAGTCAGTCACTGAAGCCCGAAGGGCTCTTCTCGGTTAGGATCCGTCTTGTTCCCGGCTTGTTTTAAGTGCTGTACTAGGCAATTGCCGCCCAGCCACTGCTTCTGACAATGCCGGGAATTTTTCGGGTCAATGTGGCCCAGCAAGGCTCTCGAGTACTCCATCGCTGGGTCGGAGTGCTCGTATACCGCGTATGTCGATCGCGTGGGGTCACGCTCTTGCCACCGGCACATCCTCCAGCCGCGTCGTGTACTGCGGCGTGCGCCTCTCCTGCTTCATGCCCCATGCTCGCTGAGGTGCCGTCTGCCCGGTAGAGCCGACATGCAAGGTGCCCTTGCCGTAACGCTGGTTGATGACATCCATCGCCACCATCAGTCTTGACCGGTCCCGTGCTGTCTCGGGCTCCTGTTCGGGCTCAAGGTCCAGTTCCTGCTGCTGGACCCTGGCCGGCTGAAGATCCACCAAGATGACCCCCGCCTTGATGAAACGGTAGCCCGGCAGGTACATGCTGCGCATGGCATCGGCTGCGGCGCCTGCGAGCAGCCTGCTGTCATCCGTTGGCCTGCGCAGCGGTACGACAACACTTCGGGAGAGTTGAGGCCCTTGCCGATGCGGTGAGGTGTGGATGAACACCAGCAGCTCCCTGGCCACGCTGTTCTGCTTCCTCAGCTTCTCCCCTGCCCGGCTGGCGAATTCGCTGACGGCTTCGATCAGCGGTTCCAGCTCGGTGACAGGTTGTCCGAAGGACCGGGTGCATGCAATCTGCTGTTTGGACTCTGGAGCATCGTCCAGATCCACACAGGGCTGACCCTGCAGTTCCCGCACCGTCTTCTCCAGCGTCACGTTCCAGCCACGGCGGACGGTGACCGGGTCCATGCGCACCAAGTCCAGCACAGTCTGGATGCCGTGTTCCTTGAGCTGTTTGCTGATTCGCCTGCCCACCCCCCAGACCTCGCCCACATCCGTGGCCTGTAGGACATCATCCAGGTCCTGTGGAGGCAACGCGGCCAGGTTGCACACCTGAGCCAGTTCCGCCGGATAGCTGCCCGGCTTGCGCTCTGCGGTCTTGGCGACGTGATTCGCCAGCTTGGCCAGGGTCTTCGTCTGTGCGATGCCGATGCAGGTGGGTATACCGATCCACTGAAGGATCCGGTCCCTAACCTTGTGTGCACGTGCGACCAGATCTCCACGCACACCATGCAGGCCGATGAAGCTCTCGTCGATGCTGTAGATTTCCTGGGTGGGGCCCAGTCCTGCAGCCAGGCTCATCATCCGGTCGCTCATGTCCCCGTACAGGGTGAAGTTGGCCGACAGGGCCACCAGACCGGCTTGCTGCTCCAGATGGCGAATCTGGAACCACGGTGCTCCCATGCGAATACCCAGGTCTTTGGCCTCGTTCGAGCGGGCGATGGCGCAGCCGTCGTTATTGGACAGCACGATCACCGGCCGACCGTTCAGGCTAGGACGGAAGACCCGTTCGCAGGAGACATAGAAATTGTTGCCATCGACCAGCGCATACATGGCCGCACCCTCATTCCGCTGTTGGCTGGCCTTCAGGTGATGAAGCGCTTGATGCAGGAGGTGACCACGCCCCAGACCTCGATGGTCTGACCATCTTTGGGGATGATGTCCGGGAAGGTCGGATTGGCGGCCTTGAGGCGAACCCGCCCGGCCCTATGGTGCAGGTACTTGACGGTGTATTCGCCATCGACGACGGCCACCACCACATGGCCATGGCGTGGCTTGATCGCCCTGTCGATCACCAGCATGTCACCGTCACCAATGCCAGCGTCCTGCATCGACGTGCCTGAGACCCGCATCAGGAAGGTGGCCTGGGGGTGAGACACAAGGGTAATCCCCCCGAAAAACCACGGGGCTGAGAAGTAGAAATTTCTCGAAGAGAATTTCTACATGAAGAAGTCCAAGTTTTCCGACAGCCAGATCATGGATGCGCTCAAGCGCGTTGAGGCTGGCTTACCTGTCCCAGAGCTGTGCCGTGAAGTCGGCATCAGCACGGCCACCTTTTACAAATGGCGCGCCAAGTTTGGCGGCATGGACACCTCGATGATGGCCCGCATGAAGGAGCTCGAAGAAGAGAACCGGCGCCTCAAGAAAATGTACATCGAGGAAAAGCTCAAGGCTGAGATCGCTGCCGAGTACCTCGCAAAAAAGTAATACGGCCGTCTCGCCGCCGCGAGATGGCCAAAGAAGTGGTTGCCCAGCGTGGCATCAGCATCCGGTTGGCCTGTGACGTCTTTATGTTGAATCACAACCAAAACTGAGCCAGTTTCGGAGCTTTACACGTTGAAATTTGAGCCACCCCACAAGCTACCCTGCTTATTTTTTGTGCAGGGTGGCAGGAGTGATCAACGTGAGTACATTGAGCAAATTACGTCGTCTTGTTTTAAGAGACAACGTGTCCATTCGCGAGGCTAGCCGCCAGCTTGGAATTTCCCGCAATACGGCCAAGAAGTGGCTGGAGCAATCCGAGATGGTGGAGCCCCGCTATCCCAAACGGGCGTCAGGACCAGGCATATTGGGTCCCTACGAGGAGGTGCTTACGCAGTGGCTCAAGTCCGACAGCCACCGCAACAAACGTGAGCGCCGAGGCACCAAGGCGCTGTTTGAGGGGCTGAGGGCGCTGGGTTACCCGGGCAGCCGGGGCCCGGTTTACACCTTTGCCCTGCGTTGGCGCAAAGAGCAGGACTTGGCGGCCAAGGGCCAAGGTTATGTGCCCATGCACTTTGACATGGGCGAAGCCTTCCAGTTTGACTGGAGCACTGAATACGCGGTCATTGGCGGTTTGCGCAGGCGTTTGGACTTGGCGCACACCAAGCTGGCGGCCAGCCGGGCGTTTGTGCTGTCGGCCTATTACAACCAGGCGCACGAGATGCTGTTCGAGGCGCACGCCCGGGCCTTTGCCGTGTTTGGCGGGGTGACCAAGCGCGGGATCTACGACAACATGAAGACGGCGGTGGACAAGGTGGGGGACGGCAAGAAGCGCACCATCAACGCCCGCTTTGAGACGATGACGGGGCACTACCTGTTTGATCCCGAGTTCTGCAACCGTGCAGCCGGCTGGGAGAAAGGCATTGTTGAGAAGAACGTTCAAGACCGACGCCGCGGCATCTGGCGCGAAGCCAGCGAGCGGCGCTGGAATTCACTTGAAGAGCTCAATGCCTGGCTGCAAAAGGCCTGTGTCGAGGCCTGGGAGCATCTACAGCATCCTGAGTGGGTGCACATGACGGTGGCCGATGTGTACCAGGACGAGCGGCTGCGGCTGATGCCCAACCCCCGGCCCTTTGATGGCTACATCGAGCATCCGGCGCGGGTGTCCTCCACATCGTTGATCAGCTTCCAGCGCAACCGCTACAGCGTGCCGTGCGAGTGGGTCAATGCCATGGTGAGTGTGCGGGTGTACCACGATCACCTGATGGTGGTCTCGCCAGATGGGGAGTTCATCCGGATCAAGCGCTGCTTTGAGCGGGACCAGACGATCTACGACTGGACGCACTACATCGCGCTGATCGAGCGCAAGCCTGGGGCGCTGCGCAACGGCGCCCCATTCAGGACGATGCCCGAGCCATTGCGGCAATTACAGGACCAGTTATTACGGCACCCGGGTGGCGATCGGGTCATGGCGCAGGTGCTCAATGCAGTCACCTTGCACGGTCTGGAGGCGGTGCTGGTGGCCGTGGAGCTGGCCTTGCAGACTGGAAGGGTCAGCGCTGAGCATGTACTGAACGTCCTCTCGCGCCTGAAGGAGCCCAGTCGCAACAACGAGCCGGTGCACACCCACCTGAGCCTGAACAAGCCATCACAAGCCAATGTGGATCGGTATGACCGACTGCGGGCCCAGCAATGGAGAGATCAGGAGGTGAACCATGCTTGACATGATTGCTGACTTCAAGGAGTTGGGACTGCACGGCATGGCCAGTGCCTGGCCAGAGGTTCAAGGCACGGCCCGCATCAAGTCGCTGGACCACGAAACGGTGCTGATGCAATTGATCAAGGCCGAGAAGGCGCAACGCGAGGTGCGCTCCATGGCTTATCAGATGCGTGTGGCCCGATTCCCGGCGCATCGTGATCTGGTGGGCTTCGACTTCACGCAGGCCCATGTTGATGAGGCCTTGGTCCAGAAGCTCCATGGGCTAGAGTTTGTGAACTCAGCGCACAACGTGGTGTTGGTGGGAGGCCCTGGCACGGGAAAAACCCATCTGGCCACCAGTCTGGGCGTTCAGGCTATCCGTGCGCATGGCAAACGCGTGCGGTTCTTCTCCACGGTCGAGCTGGTCAACGCCCTGGAGCTGGAGAAGGCGCAAAACAAGACGGGCCAGATGGCCTACAGGCTGATGTACGTGGACATGGTGATCCTGGATGAGATGGGCTATCTGCCATTCACCCAGTCCGGTGGGGCACTGCTGTTTCACTTGCTCTCCAAGCTGTACGAGCGCACCAGCGTGGTGATCACAACCAACCTGAACTTCTCGGAATGGAGCAATGTGTTTGGGGATGCCAAGATGACCACGGCCCTGCTGGACCGGCTGACGCATCACTGCCACATCGTGGAGACCGGCAATGAGAGTTGGCGGTTCAAGCATTCAACGGCAGCCGCCACACCCACCAAACCTCAGCGGGCAAAAGCCCAGAAAGGAGAAGCCAAAGCCCCAGAGCAGATAGACTTATCCACAACCAACTGAACAAAACTTCCCTAAAACCAGTGGCTCAATATTCAACGTGAACACTGGCTCAGTTTGGCTGATGAATCAACAGTGTATCCAATGTAAGTTGATTGTTTGGCCGTATTCAACAGAAATCTTATGTTTTTGTTGATTGCAGTGATCTGTTCCGGATTAACGTTGGTGTTGACGCTGGCATTATCTGCTTCGTCATCGATAACGAGCATTGGTCCATCTAAAGGGGCGCCATTACCCAACCCTCTGATCCAGTCTGTAATCTTCGCAAGTACTTTTGGATTTTTCTTTGTTACAAAGAGTATGGGTTCGGCGAACGTTCCTTGATGCGCCCCAACAGACCCTGCTGTGGCTGTATTGAAGTCTGACAATTGAGTGGTCCCGCAAAAAGGGTATCTCGCACGATAGTTTTCGTCACCAAAGCCGAGAATGTTTGCCACCTCGTAAATTGTTGTATGTGTAGCGTCACTGACGGATGACTTTCCGACAAAACTTTTGTCAAGCCTAACCTGCGTCTGATACCTCAGAGAGTTTGTAAGTCCGGCTAGGACGACGATGATGCGATATCCCGAATCAGCAGCCTTGGAAATCAGTGCAGAGTAATTGGTTGTCTTTCCCATCTGGACATGGCCCATTACCAAGCCTCTTCGGCGGTTCCATGACTCCTTGTCTTTTGGGTTGCCGAGGAAACCCATGATTTCATCGGTCACGGCATCAATCGAACCCACCACTGCCTTGGGAAGAACTGTTTTTTGAATCCAAAACGCCTTGAGTCGCCTCCAGTAGTGAAAGTCGATCGTCTTTTTCTCTGTCGTGTACCACTCAGAGAAATTTTTTTTCAGGATGTGACCATTCTCTTGGGTGGTTCTATAGACGGTTTCCAAATGCTTAACGAATCGCTGAACCTCTGACTCAGATAGGTTGAAATTTGCGCCGTGTTCTCGAACAGCTTGCTCTAGATATCCATTGGGAACAACCAACCGTCCATCTAAGTCACCATCTATCAACTCCCTAAAGTAATTCAATTTGGCCCTAAATTCCCTCTCGCTCATTTCAGCCCCCACTGTTTTTTAATCTCGTTTTTGATGTAGCTCTCGGAGTATTTCCATTGACTATTGAAAGGCTCCATGGTTTTTGCAAATTCAAGAACCTCCTTTAATCTCGGGTGTCCTCCTTTTTGCCTTACGCAAGCCATGAAGCAAGCATCCAGTAAGGAGTTGAAAATTTCAGGGTCAGTAATAGCTTGTACTTGTTCAAGATGTTGACTTTCTCTATCTTTAATCAGCGATTCAGTGGGTACAAAGGACTCGATCAGACTTATAACTTCCCGAACTATAGTGGTGTCGTCAGACTCGGCAATCATTTCCCAAACCATGGGGTGATCCCGATTGATTTGGTATTTGATACGTCCGTTATGAGCAACTCGCTTCCAGACAGCTTCCTGTTTTTTAATAGTCAGATCTGTCACTCGGCGTCTATTCGCACTGGTAGATCGCTTCGAAAATCTTTTGATCTGGTCCCTCAGTCGCGCTCTCAGCACAACCGGGAGTTGTGCATCAGATTTATCTAGGGTGATTTTCCAATCTTTGTCCAAGGTATTGGGCAAATCAACCCTAACACGGGTTAGCTGAGACAATTCACCGTGAGGTATCAACCGAAACCAAGTTCCATAAATGATGAGACGTTTATTTCTATAAACGTAGAAACCCTGATTTCTAACGAGTCCCTCGTCGCCTCCCAGGGCCTCCTTTTCCTCAATAGTCAACTTAGAGAAATGTGGGATCGTGTATGGTTTTATCGTAATCCCTTCTTGACCTCGCAGTTTGATTATTTCTTCATCGATCGTCTGCGTTGCAGGATGCTTACTCATGAACGGGTCTATTGGTTTGAGCGGAACGCTTTGCACCTCTATGCTGAATTTATTACGTGCTTCACCTGAAAGATAGCGGTGAAATATCAATGACAGCTGCCTTTGAGCGTACCTTATCTTTTCGTTAAGTTGTTCATCGATGTTTACAGCGTTCTGCGTATCTAATAGTCGATCACAGT
>JAURGS010000070.1 GCA_030833685.1 Rhodoferax sp.
CTGCAAGCCGATCTTGCTCTGATCAACGCCAACCACTGGCTGCAGGATTACCTTGACAGCCCAAGCGAATCCCGGCGCGCCCTGGTGGAACAGTTTTTTGCGGATGTGTCGCGTAGCCGCCAGGGGCGCTATTCTCAAATTCGCTACATTGACGAAACTGGTCAGGAAGTCGTGCGTGTGGACTGGCGCGCCGGCCAGGCAATGACAATCCCGCAGCCCCAACGGCAGAACAAAGCCGATCGTCCCTATGCGCGCGAAGGTTTGCAATTGGCAGCTGGCGCGCAGCTGCTCACTGCGTTGGATCTCAACGTTGAGAACGGTGTTGTCGTAGAGCCTTTTGAGCCAACCCTTCGCGCGGTCAGCCGCTCGTCTAACCGCTTGGGTGCGACCAAGGGCATCGTGGTCATCAACCTGGCCGCGAAAGATCTGATCGATCGCGTGACCGGCCAAGGACCAGCCCAATTTCTCAACACCTGGCTCATCAACAACCAGGGGCACTGGATATCCGGGCCAGACCCAGCGAACGAATGGGGAAACGTTTTCGCCAATCGGTCGTCTCAAAGTTTTAAGCATCAGTACCCAGGGCTTTGGGCACAAATAACTAAAACCCCGTTGGGGCAGATATCTGCAATTGAGCAAGCTGGCTTTTGGGGTATGACATTGGCGGCTGATGCGCACAGCAGTGTCGATAAGCCCACCGCTTCGCCACTTTGGCACATGGTTCAAACACCCGCGGGGTGGGACACCATCGGCGCCTGGGAGGACGAGGCCCGAACAAAATTACTGCCGATTTACTTGCTGCTTGGGCTTATCGGCAGCGCCATCATCGTTTGGCTCAGTCATATCAGCGCCAAGGTTCGAGTCCAAACCAATGAAACAGCGAGACTGCAAGAGCAAAACCGTGTGATGTTGGCCGCAGCGCCCATGGGTATTTTGCTCACCGACAAGAGCGGGCAGATCCATCAGACCAACGCAACAACTGCACAGTTGCTGGGCTGGAGCGAGACAGAGCTGCGTGCGATGAACATCGAGCAAATATTTCCATCTCGCAAACTAAAGCGCCACTGGTGCAGCCAACACCCACAACTTGACCTGGCCCACCAGTCGGACGTGCTCAACAGCGTCGAAGATACCTTCCTCACGGCCCAACATAAGGATGGACAGCACCTTGCAGTGGAGGTGATCCTGTCACCTGTCCAACTCGCCGATGGGCCTGGCGTTCTCGCCGGGATTTCCGACATCAGCGCTCGTCTTCGAGCAAACCGCGAAAAAGACCGTATCGCCCAGCAATTGGAATTAAGTGCTTCTGCAGCCGGCCTCGGCAGTTTTGTTGAGGATCTGGATTCTGGCACCGTACTTGTGGACGCAAGAGCGCTGCAATTGTGGGGCCTCAATGATCAAAATCCATCTACACCGCTCGCGCAAGACGTCCTCTACAGCCGCATGGTCAGCGACGATATCGACCTGTCTAATCGTTACTTGCACAAGGCTGCCCGCCTGAATGTGCGTGTTCACGCCGGCGATGGTGTCGTGCGCTACCTGCGCATCGACCGCATTGAAGTCCAAAATCAAGAGGGCCGACCTGTTCGCATCGCGGCCGTCACGGATCACACCGCAGAGCGCGAGCAGGCCCAAAAGCTAGCCGATCTGCAGAGTGAGGCGCGCCTCATTCTGGAGGCCGTCCCCGTCGGTGTAGCCAGGTCTGAAGGGTGGAAGTGGACATGGGTTAATCCAAGCTTTGCCGCATGGGTGGGTCAAAGTGCCAAAGGTCTCCAGCGTCAATCAATCGATGCCGTGCTGGCAGATCCGCAAGAAAAGCAGCGGCTAAGAGCAAACTTTCAGGACGCGGTCCGAATTGGACACAATGTCTTCTCAGCTGAATTTCATGTCCAAGGCTCTTCAGGCAAAAGACTTTTGCATGCCAAGGGTGTGATCCTTGATGCCCAATCCGAGTCAGTGCTGTTTGCCATCAGTGATGTGACTGACGAGCGTGCACAGCAAAAGAGTCTGGCAGCAGCCATGATCAAAGCCTCACAGGGCGAAAAAGCCAAAGCGGACTTCGTATCGATGATCACCCACGAAATTCGCACCCCGCTTAACGGCTTGATGGGCGGGTTGCAGCTCCTTGGGGGCAAAGACTTGAATCAGCGCCAAAGGGAATACCTGGATTTGAGTTTGGAATCCTCAAAGCTGCTGATGGCCGTTGTGAATGACCTGCTTGATTTTCACAAACTCGAGGCTGGAAAGCTGGAATTAAGCCCGGTTCCTATACGCCTTTCTTATGTTTTGACGCGTTTTGAGCCAACGCTCAAAACCTTGCCCAGACACAGCGATGTCGAGTGGCAATGCGTAATTGATCCCGCACTAGATCAGTTGGTTTCGGCCGACGATCTCAGACTCCGCCAGATCATCAGCAACCTGGTCAGTAATGCACTGAAATTCACAACACATGGCGTCGTCAAACTTTCAGCTCAGCTCAACGCTGAGGACGAAGAGAAGATTACGGTCCAGATCGAGGTTGCCGACACAGGTCTGGGCATGAGCCCCGAGACGCTGGAAAAACTGTTCACACCCTTTCAGCAGGCGCACGCAGGGCACGCACGCACCTACGGAGGAACGGGGCTGGGCCTGAGCATTTGTAAGGCACTGGTGAGCGAGATGGGTGGGACGCTGAATGTTCGCAGCGAAATTGGACTTGGATCGACCTTCACGCTCAAATTGACCCTGCCGCGGGCGCAAGAGCAAGACCACCAACTTGGCACGCGACCAAGCGATGGCACTGACTTGTCACGAGACTTCACCAACGCCGGGCAGTCCCGCGGGCCTCTGGCTGGGCGACGTGTGCTTCTGGTTGACGACAACCGTATCAATCGCTCGATGGGCAAGGCCATGTTGAAAGAGCTGGGCTGTTTTGTGGAGCTGGCCGAAGACGGCGCGCAAGCGGTTGCCAAATTACGCGATCAAGCGCTGCAAGTTGATTTGGTGCTGATGGATTTGCAAATGCCGCTCCTGGACGGCTTTGAATCAACGGCGCTCATCCGTCAGAGCAATAATCCCGCTCTAAGAGCCATCCCCATCATTGCCCTGACCGGTAATGCTGCCCAAGCCGACGTCGACGCTGTCATAAGGGCTGGCATGAACGGACACCTGACAAAGCCCATCAACATGAACACGCTGGAAGAGAAAATCCAGGAAATCCTTGGCGAGACGGCCTGATGCGCCTGATACATCGACTATGCTTAGCCGACCCGACCTGCTCATCTGGTGTTACATCGGCACGAGGACCAAGCAGTGGGTATGTCGCTAGCAGGTGGTAGGCCCCCTGCACCTTTTCCCTTGCCGGCATTGACGTCAGAAATACAAAAACTATGCTAGACCTTATTCTTCAACTCAGCGATTTCGACGAAGGTGACGCACTTTTGCGTGCGTACATGAAGAAACGGTTTTTTGATCTTTTTGTGTCAATGACCATACTGATGGTCTTGAGTCCATTTATCTTTCTCATCATCTACCTCATCCGCAAAGACGGTGGGCCGGCTTTTTACTGGCAAAAGCGTGTTGGCTGGGATCAAAAAGAGTTCAACTTTCCCAAGTTCAGGACGATGGTGGTGGGCGCAGACAAAATGAAAGACGATCTGCTCAAAACCAACCAACACGGTGCAGACGGCGTGACCTTCAAAATGAAAGACGATCCGCGCGTGACCAAGGTTGGCAAATTTCTTCGGCGTTTCAGTATCGACGAATTGCCCCAACTGTGGTGCGTGCTAGAAGGCACCATGAGCCTGGTGGGACCCCGCCCGCCCGTGCCACGCGAGGTAGCGCAGTACACCGATGAGCAAAAAATGCGCCTGATGGCGATTCCCGGGATCACTGGCATTTGGCAGGTCAGTGGCCGAAGCGACATCGGGTTCGAACAACAGTACGAGATGGATCTGGAATACATGCGCAACTATTCCATGATCACCGACTTGAAGATTCTGCTCAAGACTGTTCCTGCCGTCCTGTTCGGCAAAGGTGCCTACTGAGCCCGATCAATTAAAAACAAAATTCAGTACGGTGTCCAAATGATCGGTGTAGTCGCTCAAGGCGTGGTCGCTTCCGTCTAGCAGAACGGTATTTGCAAGCGCGTAGTGCGCTGCCATCTCCCGCCAATCTAAAAGCTCGTCACCCTTGGCGATCACGGCCAGATAGCGCTGGGCGTGCGTGATCGCTTTCACTTCCATCTGGACCAGTTCATCCAGGTAGCGCCGCTCAAACACAAAGTGGCTACCCGGGTCTTGCCAAACCTGCTGGTCACCCAGATGGGCAGACAAATCGCGCGCTGGAAAGACTGCCGGGTTGAGCACAACCGCCTTGCAGCCATAACGCTCAGCGAGATAGGTGGCATAAAAACCACCTAGCGAAGAACCGATGATGGCCATGCTCTTCGTTGGCCAGCCAGCCAACGCGCTCTCCAGCGCTTGCATTGCGCGCTTGGGTGATGGCGCCAAAGCCGGACAAAGAACCTGTGTGGCGGGATACCGCTGGCCCACCGCCTTGAGCGTGATTTGCGCTTTGGTCGATTGCGGGGAAGACCGAAACCCGTGCAGGTAGAGCAGATGGGTACAGCTCATGAAACGCTGGTGCACGCCATTTCGTTCACTGACGTTTGCCTTCAGGCAAGCGCCTTCGCCAGCCGGGCCACACCTTCTCGGATACGCGCCTCATTGGCTGTGGCAAAGCTCAGACGCAGGCTACTGGGGTCGGGATCATGGGCAAAGAATGGAGCGCCCGGAACGAATGCAACGCCCTGCTCAATCGCGTTTTTGGCAAATGTCGCCACGTCGGCGCTATTGCCATCGTGGCCGGTCAGACGGGCCCAAAAAAACATGCCGCCCTGTGGTGCGTCAAACGCAATGGCTTGGCCCAGGTCATCAACGAGCGCCTGCGCCATCACGGCTGCGCGCTGAGCGTATGTCTTGCGCACCACATCAAGCGTGGCCGTCATGCGGTTTAAGCCCAAGTAGTGGGCACAAATGGCCTGTGTCAAGTTGCTGGTATGGGCATCGCTGAATTGTTTGCACATGGTGGCATTGGCCAACAGGTCTTTGGGTGCGATCAGCCAGCCCACCCGCAGGCCCGGCGAGAGTATCTTGCTAAACGATCCACAGTACGCCAAGTTGTCCGCACTCCCCTGGACCTGCGGGCTCAGCGCCAACAAGCTGGCCGGGGGCGGCTGATCAAAATACAGCTCGCCATAGGGGTCATCTTCGACCACCAAGATTTCCATCTGCGCCGCAAGCTCAAGCACGCGCAGGCGGCGCTCCAGACTTAAAGTGGCCCCGCTCGGATTGCCAAAGTTGGGAACTAGGTACACCAACTTGGGGCGATGCTCACGCATTAGCTGCTCGAGCCGGTCCACCTGAATGCCGTGTGCATCGATGGGGCAGCCGATCACGTTGGCTCCGTATAGCCGGTAGCACTGGATGGTGGCCAAGAACGTGGGCGCCTCAACGATCACGTTGTCGCCGGGCGAGATCATGGTTTTGCCGATCAGATCCAGCGCCTGCTGACTGCCCGTGGTTGTGATCAAGCCGTCTGCCTGCACGACACACCCTTTATTGGCCATAAAGCCGACCAGCGCTTCACGCAATAGCGGATAGCCCTCGGTTGCCCCATACTGCAAGACGGGCCCGGGGTTGTTGTTCAAAACCGCTTGGCTGGCCAAGGCAATGCCCTCGGCATCGAATAAGGTGGGGTCTGGAAATCCACCCGCAAAACTGATGATGCCGGGTTTCCCCAGGAGTTTGAACAACTCCCGTATGGCAGACGTTTCAACGTTTTTTAGACGATTGGCAAATTCCATGAAAACGGTTCCTGTGACGGATGAGCGCCAATTCACGCGTGAGCACCGGCTTTTGGCGTGCGGCCAGCAGCCTGATTGTCCCTGAATTCCCAGGCCAAAGGCCTCTTGACAGATGCACCAAGGGACCGAATAGTTGCTGGAGCAAGTTAGCATCTCACCCGTTAAACCGAGGTCCACTTCTCGCACAAACCGCCTCCACATGAATCACAACGCGATTGAGACTTTTTTTGCCACGCTAAAACGGGCTAACCCGCATCCACAAACCGAACTTGAATACGCCAGCGTGTTTGAGTTGCTCTGCGCGGTTCTGTTGTCGGCCCAAGCCACAGACATCAGCGTTAACAAGGCCACTCGACGGCTTTTTGTACTTGCCAACACGCCGCAAAAAATACTGGCTTTAGGCTTACCGGCCCTGGAGATGCAGATCAAGACGATCGGGCTTTATCGCTCCAAGGCGAGACACTTGATAAAGACCTGTCGAATCCTGTGTGAGCAGCACCAGGGGCGTGTGCCGCGTACCCGGCAAGACCTTGAAAAACTACCGGGTGTTGGCAGAAAAACGGCCAACGTTATTTTGAATGTGGCATTCGGCGAGCCCACCATGGCGGTGGACACACACCTTTTTCGCTTGGGCAATCGCACTGGTCTGGCGCCCGGCAAAACGCCCATCGCGGTTGAGATGGCCTTGCTCAGGCGCGTACCCGAGGCGTACCGGGTGGACGCTCACCACTGGCTGATACTGCACGGTCGTTACATTTGCCAGGCCCGAAAACCCCGTTGTTGGGAATGCGGCGTTGCGCAGGTGTGTGACTTTCGAGCCAAAACCCCTGCACCCAGCGCTCGCGCCTAGGCACCCCGGTTGCTAGCGTGGATCAGACACGCGCGGGGTGCCAACACGTGGCAGCGCCACCCACTGCCCCTGAACTTCGGCAATGTGCAAGCGGTGTTCAAACACGTTCTCGATGGCCTCACGGGTGCTGACATCCGAGGTCAGGCCAAGGTGCACCAAACGCCCATGGTCCAGAACCAGCACCGTGTCGGCCTGAAGCGCCATGCTGATTTCATGCAAGACCGTGACCACCGAGACGCCGCGCACACAGGCGGACCGAATCCAATCCAGGCAATCAGCCTGATGCGGTGGGTCAAGATTGCTCAAGGGTTCATCCAGCAGCATGACGGGCGCACCCGTGCAGAATGCACGAGCCAGCAACACACGCTGGCGCTCACCGGCCGAGAGGTGGATCAAGAGTCTGTCGCGCAATTGCGCTATGTGCAGCGCCTCCAACGCGCTCTTTACCGCAGCCTCGTCCTGCGCTGTGGCGCTGGCAAACCAATTCTGGTGCGCGAGTCGGCCCAGCATCACCGTGTCGTAGACCCGCAAATCGGATGCGATGGCTTGCTCTTGCCCCAACCAGGACAGGGCGCGCGCGCGCATACGACGGTCCATCAGGCGCAAAGACTGGCCGTGCAACACCAGATCACCCTCGCTGGGCAAAAGACCCGCCAGCGCTTTGAGCAAGGTTGACTTGCCAGCGCCGTTAGGCCCCACAACGCAAGTCCAATGGCCTCTTGGCAGATGCAGATCCAAACCCGAGATCACCTGACGCGCACCCAGCGCCACGCACAGACCCTTGGCTTGCAGTGCAGACTCTGCAGCGGGCATCATCTGGTGCGCCCCGCCAAGGTCTGCATGCGCCACAAAAGATAAGCGCCCCCCAAAATCGTGGTGAACAGACCGACCGGTAATTCCTGGCTTGGCAGTGCCCAACGTGCCAAGAGGTCCGCCGAGGCCAGCAGCAAACCACCCACCAGCGCTGACAAAAGCATCAGCGCGCCATGGCGTGTGGCGACACAGGCTCGAACCACATGTGCTGCGGCCAGGCCCACAAAACCAATTAGACCGGTATGGGCCACTGCCGCACCGGTGGCCACTGACAAGACTGCAATCAGAATCAAGCGCGAGCGAAACATATGCAGCCCCAGGCTTTGTGCAGTCAATTCCCCAAGTGTCAGGGCGTCGAGTACAGGCGCCATAGCCCACGCCAATACCAAGCAAAAGACAAGCACCAGCGCCATCACCACACAGGCCTGCAAGCCCAGCAAGGCGGTCGAGCCCAGCAGAAATCCTTGCATGGCCATGAGCAAATCAGGTCGCATCAACGCGCCTAGCGAGACCAATGCGCCCAACACCACACCAACCACCACACCAGCCAGTAACAAGCGCAGGGTTTGTTCCACACCACCGGCCAAGGCCAACGTGAGCAACACAGCCAGCCACGCGCCGATAAAGGCCGAACCAGTCATGCCGACATGGTGCGCCCAGCCGGCATCAGCCACACTTGCGCCCAGCATGACCAGGTAAATTCCAACCCCGACCGACGCGCCCGAGGCACTACCCAACAAATACGGGTCAGCCAGGGGGTTTCGAAACAATCCCTGAGCGACCGCGCCTGCCAGCCCCAACAGGCCTCCAGCCAGCCACGCACCCAGCCCGCGCGGCAGCCGAATATCCCAAAGTATCTGCGCCAGAACCTGCCCGTCAGCGTTGGTGAAATCTGTCGACCATGGCCAAATCCAGCCAGAGCCACCCGCCAAAACACCCAGCACTAGAATCAGCACTGAGAGCAGCGCAAACAGCAACGCCCATGACCAGACTTTATGGCCGCTCATCTTGGGCCACCTGCCCGCGTAGCCAGTCGGTTGACACAGTCGACCAGTAACTGCGCAGCCTCACCCACGCGTGGACCAGCGCGAACCAACAAGTCCGACTCGGCGCCAGAGAGCACGCAAATGCGCTGATCGCGCACGGCACGCAGCTGCGACCAGCCGGGTCGCTGCAAGAGGCTGGGCAATGAACTGTCGCTTAGCACCACCGCGTCAGGCTGAGCGCGCAGCATCCATTCGGTCTGAACCATCGGGAACGGACCCAGGCTGGCGGCAAGCACGTTTCGCAAGCCGATGGTCTTGAGGATTTGACCGATGAATGAGGACTCACTTGCGCCATGAGGCACTGGACTGACCTCGACATAGACACTCCAGTTGCGCGCCGCGGGCACCACAGCACCGCCAGCCTGCGACAACTTACCTGTCACCTCGCGCCACAGCGCTGGTGCCCGCTCAACGGGCAAACCCAAGGCCTGGCCCACCGCGTCGAGCGATGTTTGCAGCTGGGCCAGGTTTTGCGGCTCCAACTGAAGGACGCGTAAACCCAGTGCGCGCATGCGCTCTGCGCCGCGCGCCGACTTGGCCATCAAGACCAGGTCTGGCCGCAAAGACACGATGGCTTCTAAGCTGGGATCCAGCCCTCCTCCAACCCGCGGTAGGCTCGCCAACGCAGCTGGCCAATTGCTGTAGCGATCAAGGCCCACCAAGCGTTCGCACGCTTGCAGCAGGCACACGGTTTCGGTCAGCGAGGGAAGCAAGCTGACGACCCGTTGAACCCGAGTACCGGCGTTTTCGGCACTCGCCCTCTGCGCGGGCAATGCCAATAGAAGAGCCGCCAGCGCGAGCGTCACCAGAGGCAGTCGCCTAGCCATGCGCTTGCACCCACGCCTTGCAAATTTGATGCAGTCTTTGGACGCCATCGGTCAGGGCGGCGGGGCCAGGTTGCAGGATTTCTGCCGACTTGATCTCATGCAAGGCGCCGTCTTGTACAGCCGGAATTGCCTGCCAATGCTCACGCGCTGCCACGAGATTTGGCCGAAACTTTTTGCCACACCATGACGCGATGATGATGTCTGGGCGGCGACGAACCACTTCTTGTCCATCGGCGATGATCCGATCTTTGCCCAGAGACTGCGTCGCCAACTCCGAAAATACGTCGTCGCCACCGGCGATGGTGATCAGCTCGGATACCCAGCGGATCGCGCTGATCATGGGTTGATCCCACTCTTCGAAATAAACCCGAGGCCGGCGCGGCCAAAGCGCTGTCTGGGCTTTCATCGCATCAAGCGAGTCACGCATCTGCTTGAGTTGTGCCAAGGCAGCCTCAGACTGGCCCACCATCGCCCCAACCTGAAACAACATCGCAAATATCTGATCAATACTGCGTTGATTAAAGACCGTGACAGCCACGCCCTGGCGAATCAGCGCCGAGGCGATATCCGCCTGCATATCCGAGAACCCGAGCACCAAATCGGGCTCTAGCGCGAGGATTTTGTCGATTTTGGCGCTGGTAAATGCGCTAACCCGGGGTTTTTCTGCGCGCACCTTCGCGGGGCGAACCGCATACCCCGAAACACCAACAATCCGGTGCTCTTGACCCAGCAAATAAAGCCACTCGACTGTTTCCTCGGTCAGGCAGACGATGCGCTGGGGGGTAAGCGATGACATGGTGGCTAATGCCTTGCCGCCCGGCGCAAGCCGATCATGACCACCCGACCTGGTGTTGCGTAGCCGCCAACCTGTTGAAACTGACGATCGGTGAGATTGTCAA
>JAURGS010000071.1 GCA_030833685.1 Rhodoferax sp.
GACGTGTGCCCGGTTTGATCGCGGTGGTCATCTACGCCATTCCACCCGTGATTCGGTTTACCAACCTGGGTATCCGCCTGGTTGACAAAGATTTGCTCGAAGCAGCAGATGCTTTTGGCTCCTCGGCCTGGCAAAAAATGCGACAGGTTCAGCTGCCCCTGGCGCTGCCGACCATCATGGCGGGAATCAACCAAACCATCATGCTGTCCTTGTCGATGGTGGTCATCGCGTCGATGATTGGTGTGCAGGGACTGGGCCAACCAGTGCTTAAGGCGATTACTAACCAGTACTTCACCATGGGCTTGCTCAACGGCTTGGCCATTGTGGGTATTGCAATTGTGTTTGACCGGGCTTCCCAAGCCTACGGCAAGCGACTTCAAAAGCACCTGGAGGTCCAGCATGGCTGAAGCCGCAACGAGTATTCAGATTCGCAAACTCTACAAGCTGTTCGGGCCGGCGCCAGACAAGTTCTTGGCAGCGGCTCAGCAGGGCATGAGCAAGCAGGAGCTTCGCGACGTGCATGGCCATGTGCTGGGCTTGCGTGATATCAACATTGATATGCCGGCTGGTGGCATTCAGGTGGTGATGGGCTTGTCAGGCTCTGGCAAAAGCACATTGATTCGACACATCAACCGCCTGATTGATCCGACGGCGGGTGAGGTGCTGATTCACGCCAACGGCGAAGCGCTGGATGTGGTGAAGATGAGCCATACGCAGCTTTTGAATTTCCGGCGCGAGCGCACTGCCATGGTCTTTCAGAAGTTTGCCTTGTTCCCGCACCTGACGGTGCTGGAGAACGCAGAGTACGGTTTACAGATTCAGCATGTGCCGCGCAAAAAGCGTCATGAGGCTTCGATGCAGTGGATCGAGCGCGTTGGCCTCAAGGGCTACGAAGGGCACTATCCCAACCAGTTGTCGGGTGGCATGCAGCAACGCGTGGGCCTGGCTCGCGCCCTGAGCAATGACGCCCCGATTCTTCTGATGGACGAAGCATTTTCAGCTTTGGATCCCTTGATACGAAGCGACATGCAGTCGGTATTGCTGGATTTGCAGCAAGAGCTTGGAAAAACCATTGTTTTCATCACCCATGATTTGGATGAAGCTTTGCGCCTGGGCGATCAGATTGCGATTTTGCGTGACGGCGAAGTGATGCAACAGGGCACGGGACAGCAAATTGTTCTCAAACCTGCAGACGACTACATCAGCAGCTTCGTGAAAGACGTGAACCGAGGACGGGTGATCCGTTGCAGGACACTGATGTCACCCGGCGCGCCTGTGGCCGGGCCGACGGTGGACGCCAGTCTGGTGATCGAAGAGGCAGCGCGTTTGCTCAGCAGTGAAAACCTGGAGTCTGCTAATGTGGTGAGCAGCAAGGGAAAGCACCTGGGCACACTGAGCATGTCGGACATCATCGCCGCGATGGTGCCACCCAACGACGCTCAGGAACAACGCGAAACCGCCGACGCACTGTAAACCAGCCAGGCTTTAGGCCTGGCCCCGTCGCTTGGGCAACGCCAAGTGGGGCTTAAGGGGTGTGGCTTGCCGGCTTGAGCCCAGCGCACCTAGGCCTTGGGGCCGTCGTTTGCTTGTGCCGGGGTGAGCTCAGCGATCGGCACTTCGTAATTCGGATCAGGGCTTAGCTCATCGCCAGACCACCGAAGCGCTTTGGCGGCAATTGGCGGGCCGATCGTCTCCAACACCGCCACCGCAGCCAGCACCACAGAGCCCACTGCGAGGCTTTGCTGCGGGAACATGGTTGCCGTTGTGTTGACCAGGCCAATAGCCAAGCCTGCCATTGGAATCAAGAGTAGCCCCAGCGCACTGGCCTGTTGCAGTTGCATGCCTTGTTGTCTGGCAATCAAGGTAATGCCCAGCCATTTGGCAATGAAGCGGCCGAGCACAAAGACAGCGACAGCAGGCGCGTAGTCCATCACGGAGGCTAAGTGCATGTTGGCGCCGGCGTACACAAACAAGGCAATGAAAAACAATTCAAAGCCGGGGCCAAATTCCAGATTAGCCAGCAAATCCTCGTGCTCGATGCTTCGCACCACCACGCCCAGCACCAGTGGCGCAAAGAGCACCGAAAGTTTCAAAGCCATCGCCAAGCCCAAGGTCAGGCTAACCGCACCGATTACCAAGGCCAACTGGTATTGGTGCGCAGCCTGCGTCAACTTGGCCGCCCGATGCAAGACAAAACCGACGATCAGTCCCACCACCACAGATCCCAGCAGTGAGTAGGCGGGGCCGCCCAAAACGGTGCTCAGCGGCGCATTGGCTTCGCGGTACAACAGTGGCAGGAGCGCTGAAAAAATCAAAAATGCAAAAACATTGTTTAAGGCGACCAGGCGTTTGGCGCGTTCGGTGACGGGGCCTTTGGCACCGACTTCGTGGGCAACGTGAATCAAAACCGCAGGGGAAGATGAAACTGCCAATGCGGCAATCACCGCTGCGGTGAGCGTGCCCAAGTCCAGCATCACCATACCCAGGTACACCGTTACAAAGGTCAGGGCACTCTCGGCCAGCGAGGCCAGTACCAACGGGCGATCACGCACCAGTTGTTTCATGTCCAGGGTCAAGCCCAGGCGGTAGAGGATAAGACCGAGCGCCACATCGATGATGATGCGCGACTGCGCGAGTGTCTCTGCTCCGACCAAATTGAAGACATTAGGCCCTGCGAGCAGGCCCACAATCATGAACCCGGTAATACTGGGCAGCCATGGCCACCGGTGCGTCAGGTAGCCGCCGATGACCCCGCAAAGCAAAAGTACGCCAAAAAAGAAAAGCGTGTTGTATGCCAAGGGCAGAGTGGGTAGAAATTCCATAGGAGAGGGTAGGCTCACTGAGCGTGGCCGGCGATTTTAGGTTGGCCAGGTACTGGGCAGGGGTTTGGCACAAGGCCAAACCTGTGGCGCTGACGACCGCCACGGTGCGAGCCGAGGTCGGTCTTGGCAGGCGCGTTTTGTTAACTGGAAGCCGGCTTGATTCTCGTCATTTGCATGGCCGAGGTCAGCAGGCTGGCAACCTCGCTCATATTGCTGGGAACGATCAAGGTGGTTGTCGCATCAGCGGCAACGTTGGCATAAGCTTCAACCGCTTTCTCAGCCACCTTAAGTTGAACCGCTTGCTCACCACCAGGCTGCGAAATTGCCGCGGCAACACGCTCAATGGCCTGTGCAGCTGCCTCAGCAACTGCGATCACGGCAGCGGCTTCACCCTGCGCTTTGTTGATGATGGCTTGCTTCTCCCCTTCAGAACGCGCGATAAACGCTTCGCGCTCACCCGAGGCGATGTTGATCTGCTCTTGCCTGCGCCCTTCAGAGGCAGCAATCAAGGCGCGCTTTTCACGCTCTGCCGTGATCTGTGCTTGCATGGCATGAAGAATCTCTTTGGGCGGAGTCAGGTCCTTGATCTCATAGCGCAAGACTTTGACACCCCAGTTCAGGGCAGCCTCGTCAATGGCAGCGACCACCTGGGCGTTGATGATGTCGCGTTCCTCGAATGTCTTGTCCAATTCGAGTTTGCCGATCACCGAACGTAAGCTGGTTTGGGCCAGCTGCGACACCGCCATGATGTAGTTACTTGAGCCGTAGCTGGCTCGCATGGCGTCGGTCACCTGGTAGTAAAGAATGCCATCAACCTGTAGCTGGGTGTTGTCCCGGGTGATGCAGACCTGGCTGGGAATGTCCAGAGGCACTTCCTTTAAAAGGTGCTTGTAAGCGACCTTGTCAATGAAGGGAACCAGAAAGTTCAGCCCGGGACTCAAGGTACCGCTGTATTTACCCAGCCGCTCCACTACCCAGGCGTGCTGTTGTGGCACCACCTTGACCGACTGCGATACAAAAATAACTGCAATGACAAATAGAACAACTGCGATTTCCATCATGATTCCTTATTGATTCTGCTGATTCTTATTGGGCTTCAAGCTTGGCCACATGCAGGCGGTTACCAACCACCTCTTTGATCACAAAGTGCCCTGGCTCAGCGATCTGGTCGGCCATCAGCACCGCTTCCCACTGTGCGCCCCTGTACTTCACGCTGGCCGTGCGGTCATCGCGCCAGGCAGTGACCTGAACCGACTCGCCCAGATCAAGCGTCACTTGGTGGCGGGGATCCTCCAATGCCTTGGCGCCCTGGCGCAGTCGGTAGCGCCGCCACACCATCACCGATGCGCCGCCAACAATCGCAGCGCTGGTCCATTGCCAGTGTGGGGGCCAGCCCAGGTGTGCGCTGAGTGCCGCGGCCATCATTCCGCCTGCCAACATGAGCAAGTAAAACGTTCCGCTGACCAGCTCGGCGGCAACCAGAACACCAGCAGCAAGCCACCAGTATGTTGAGTCCTCCATGTCAGTCCTCCGTGCTCGTCTAAGTGCCTCGATTTTGCGACCAAATCGGCTTTGCTCGCCAAAGTGCTGGGATTAGTCCTTACACTTTGCAATGTGTCGCTCCACCACAGGTATGCATGCAACCATGAAATTTAGATTCCCGATTGTCATCATCGACGAAGACTACCGTTCCGAGAATACTTCTGGGCTGGGCATACGTGCACTGGCACAGGCGATTGAATCCGAGGGATTTGAAGTTCTCGGCGTCACCAGCTACGGCGACCTGAGTCAATTCGCGCAGCAACAAAGTCGTGCCAGCGCTTTTATTTTGTCCATTGATGACGAGGAGTTCACCCAGGGTCCTGATCTCGATCCGGCTGTGCTGAACTTGCGGCACTTTATTGAGGAGGTTCGCCGAAAAAATCTTGAAGTTCCAATTTATATCTACGGCGAGACCAAGACCTCGCGGCACTTGCCCAACGACGTGTTGCGCGAGTTGCACGGTTTCATCCACATGTTCGAGGACACGCCAGAGTTTGTTGCGCGTCATATTATTCGAGAGGCCAAGAGCTACCTCGAGGGCGTACAACCCCCATTTTTTCGGGCTTTGCTGGACTATGCAGAGGATGGGTCTTACAGCTGGCACTGCCCGGGCCACTCGGGTGGTGTTGCTTTCCTGAAGAGTCCGGTTGGGCAGATGTACCACCAGTTTTATGGCGAGAACATGCTGCGTGCTGACGTCTGTAACGCGGTGGAAGAGCTTGGCCAGTTGCTTGACCATGACGGGGCTATTGGGCAAAGCGAGCGCAATGCTGCCCGAATTTTTAATGCGGATCACTGTTTCTTTGTGACCAACGGGACGTCAACCAGCAACAAGATGGTCTGGCACCACGCGGTTGCACCAGACGATGTGGTGGTGGTTGACCGCAACTGCCACAAATCGATTCTTCATGCGATCACCATGACCGGCTCGATTCCGGTGTTCCTGCGGCCTACGCGCAATCATTTCGGCATTATTGGCCCTATACCCAAGAGTGAATTTGAGCCCGCCAGCATCAAAGCAAAAATCAAGGCCAACCCATTGATCAAGGAGCGTCTCGGCAGTGTGGACCTCGATGCGCTGCGCCCGCGCATCTTGACACTCACCCAGTCCACCTACGACGGTGTCCTCTACAACACCCAAACCATTAAGTCGATGGTCGATGGTTACGTGGAGAACATTCACTTCGATGAGGCCTGGTTGCCGCACGCTGGGTTTCATCCCATGTACGGACAGTTCCATGCCATGGGCAAGAACCGGCCGCGGCCTCGCAAGGCCATGGTCTACGCCACACAATCGATTCACAAGTTGCTCGCCGGCATCAGCCAGGCCAGCCATGATTTGGTGCAGGACTCGAAAACCGTCAAGCTCGACAAACACCTGTTTAACGAGGCCTACTTGATGCACACCAGCACTTCGCCGCAGTACAGCATCATTGCCAGTTGCGACGTGGCTGCAGCCATGATGGAGCCCCCAGGCGGCACAGCCCTGGTTGAAGAAAGCATTGCAGAAGCGCTGGATTTCAGGCGAGCCATGCGCAAGGTTGACCAGGACTATGGCGACGACTGGTGGTTCAAGGTTTGGGGCCCGGACTATCTGGCAGAAGAGGGCATTGGCGAAGCGGACGACTGGGTCATCAAAGGCGAGGCGCGCAATAACAAGTCGAGCGCAAACTGGCATGGGTTTGGCAAGCTCGCCTCGGGCTTTAACATGCTCGACCCCATCAAGTCGACGATTGTCACGCCAGGGTTGGACCTTAACGGCAAGTTTGCGCGTACTGGTATTCCCGCCTCGATCGTGACCAAGTTTCTGGCCGAGCACGGTGTGGTGGTGGAAAAGACGGGGCTTTACAGCTTTTTCATCATGTTCACGATTGGTATTACCAAGGGACGCTGGAACAGCATGGTGACGGCCCTGCAACAGTTCAAAGACGACTTTGAGAAAAACCAGCCGATGTGGCGGGTGATGCCTGAGTTTTGTCAGAAATACCCGCAATACGAGTCCTATGGCCTGGCCGATTTATGCCAACACGTGCACCAGTTGTACGCCCGGTATGACATTGCGCGCCTGACCACCGAGATGTACCTTAGCACCCTGACGCCAGCGATGAAGCCCAGTGATGCCTACGCTCATATTGCATTGCGCAAGACCGACCGTGTTGAGATCGACCATCTCGAAGGGCGCATCACCGTGGGCTTGGTCACGCCCTATCCGCCCGGTATTCCGCTTTTAATCCCCGGCGAGGTTTTTAACCGCAAGATTGTTGACTACCTGAAGTTCTCCCGGGAGTTCAACGCGCAGTGCCCCGGTTTCGAGACAGACATTCACGGACTGGTGGAAGAAACCGACGCGACTGGCACGCGGCGCTACTACGCCGACTGCGTCCGAAACTGAGATCGCTGGTGCCGGGCTTTGGACGGCATGGCGTCGGGCCGCGCAAAGCGCAGGCTCAGGCGCCTGGAGGCTGCTCCACCACGGCCACCGCGGTTTGACTTACGCCGCAGTCAACGTAGGAGATCTGCCCGGTCACACCCGAGGCCAGGTCGCTAAGCAGGAATGCTGCCACGTTACCCACCTCATCAATCGTCACATTGCGTTTGAGTGGGGAGGCCCTGGCGGCCATCGCCCAGCAATCGGCCAAAGTCTTTGATGCCGCTGGCTGCCAAGGTTTTGATCGCACCTGCGCTGACGCCATTGACGCGGATGCCACGTGCGCCGACCGCATCAGCCAGGTAACGCACGGACGACTCCAACGAGGCCTTTGCCAGACCCATGGTGTTGTAGCTTGGGACAACGCGAACGCCACCCAAATACGATAGCGTGAGCAAGGAGGCGGTGTCGCTCAGGAACGGTAACGCTGCTTTGGCCATGGCCGGAAAACTGTAGGCGCTGATATCGTGCGCTATGCGGAAGTTCTCGCGGGTAAGGCCGTCAAGAAAGTTGCCCGCGATCGCCTCACGGGGCGCAAAACCAATGCTGTGCACGAAACCATCAAACTTGGGCCAGTGGGAGGCCAGGTCACTGAAGAGCCGCTCTATTTGCGCGTCTTCGGCTACGTCGCAGTCGAACAGTAACGAGGAGTTGAAATCGGCCGCCAGTTCAGTGATTCTGTCCTTGAAACGCTCGCCCACGTAGCTGAAGGCCAACTCTGCGCCCTGGCTGTGGCACGCCTTGGCAATGCCGTAGGCGATCGATCGGTTCGACAGCACACCCGTGATCAACAACTTTTTACCGGCCAAAAATCCCATTTCCACCCCTCAAGAATCATTCCAAACACGACACCGTGTCGCTTGCCTAGTGATGGCAGCGTTCTTACGCACAGCCAGGCTCTGGTTTCCGGCAGGATTGTCGCATGCTCACTGGGCGGAGGTGGCAAGGCTTTGGGTGCGCCGGGTTGCAGCGGAAAGTGTTGCGTGACAAGGGTTTAGCGGACGAAACCGAGAACTTTTGGGCTACAATTGAGGCTCACGACCAAAACGGGCGAGTATCACCGCCCGTTTTTTTTGGTCGATTCATTTTGAGGACTGCAGCTTTTAACGTGGCTTTGAAGGAATTGCTAGAGCAAACCGTGGCCGGAATGGGTTACGAGCTGGTGGAACTAGAGCGTTCCGCCGGAGGTTTGCTGCGCGTGACGATCGACTTTCCTTGGGCTGCACCTGCGGCGGGTGATGCCGCAGTGGCCGGTGGGGAGCGTTTGGTCACTGTGGAAGACTGTGAAAAAGTCACGCGCCAGCTGCAATTTGTGCTGGAAGTCGAGGCGGTGGATTACCGTCGCCTGGAAGTTTCCTCGCCGGGGATTGATCGGCCATTGCGGTCCCAACAAGATTTTGAGCGTTTCGTCGGTGCAGTGATTGACGTCACGCTCAAGCAGCCTCTGGGCGCGGATGCGCAAGGGCAGGTGAGCGCGAACCGAAAAAAATTCAGAGGTGTGCTCGAGCGTGCACCGGCAGCAGCGTCAAACGCTGCGGGCGCGTCTTGGCAGGTGGTTTGGAGCAACGCGCCCGAGCCCAAGCCAGGCGTGCGGGTGAGTAAAAAGCGCGCCCCTGCGGCAATGCAAGTGCTTGGTTTTGAGTTGTCGGACCTGAAAGAGGCTCGACTGGCGCCAGTGGTGAATTTCAAAGGACGCCGTGGCGCAAATTCTGCGGACACGGAACAGGTTTAGTTTGGCTTAGACGCATACAGGAGAGTGTGGGTATGAATCGCGAAATGTTGATGTTGGTAGATGCCATCTCACGTGAAAAAAACGTCGAGAAAGATGTGGTTTTTGGCGCGGTGGAAGCTGCTCTGGCTCAGGCCACGAAGAAGCTGCACGGTGGCGACATGGACATTCGGGTCGCCATGAACCCGGACACCGGCGCCTATGAGACCTTTCGGCGCTGGCATGTGGTGCCTGACGAAGCAGGCCTTCAATTGCCAGACCAGGAAGTTTTGCTTTTCGAGGCGCGTGAGCAAATTCCCGATATCGAGGTTGATGACTACATCGAGGAGTCGATGGAGTCGGTGCCCTTTGGGCGCATCGGTGCGATGGCTGCCAAGCAGGTGATTCTGCAGAAAATTCGCGATGCCGAGCGAGAAATGCTGCTCAATGACTTTATGAGCCGCGGGGAAAAAATCTTGGTGGGCACGGTCAAGCGCATGGACAAAGGCGACCTGATCATCGAGTCCGGGCGCGTGGAGGGGCGGCTGCGTCGCACCGAAATGATTCCCAAAGAAAACTTCAGGACGGGCGACCGCGTGCGAGCCATGATCATGGAAGTTGACCTGACCTTGCGCGGCGCGCCGATTTTGCTGTCTCGCTCTGCGCCCGAGTTCATGATTGAACTTTTCCGCAATGAGGTGCCCGAGATCGAGCAAGGCCTTCTGGAGATTAAATCCTGTGCCCGTGACGCGGGTTCGCGCGCCAAGATTGCAGTCTTGTCGCACGACAAACGCGTTGACCCGATTGGCACTTGTGTGGGCGTGCGCGGTACGCGTGTGAACGCCGTGACCAACGAGCTCGCTGGCGAGCGTGTGGATATCGTTCTCTACAGTGATGACCCCGCCCAGTTTGTGATCGGGGCCCTGGCCCCGGCCAATGTGTCGAGCATCGTTGTGGACGAAGAGCGTCACGCCATGGACGTGGTGGTTGATGAGGAAAATCTGGCTATCGCCATTGGACGCGGCGGACAAAACGTGCGCCTGGCCTCGGAGCTCACTGGTTGGAAGATCAACATTCTTGATGCGGCGGAGTCTGCCCAAAAGCAGGCCGACGAGGTCGATTCCAGTCGTCGCCTGTTCATGGAAAAGCTCGATGTTGACGACGAAATCGCCGACCTGTTGATTGCGGAAGGGTTTGTGAGCCTGGAGCAGGTGGCCTACGTTCCGCTGGAAGAAATGCTGGAAATTGAGAGCTTTGACGAGGAAACCGTCAACGAACTGCGCTCTCGAGCCAAGGACGCTTTGTTGACCCAGGAAATTGCCACAGAAGAAGCCGTGGAAGAGACCGCGCTGCAGCTTCGTGACCTGGAGGGCATGAATGCGCAGCTGCTGGCCCAATTGGCAACCGCTGGCGTGCATACCTTGGACGATCTGGGTGACCTGGCCACCGATGAATTGGTGGAGATCACCGGGCAGGACGAACAGGAAGCCAACGACATGATCATGAAGGCGCGCGCGCATTGGTTTGCAGACGACGCCCAAACGCAAGAATCCTGATCATGAACACTTGATGAATGCAGATGAACCCATGGCTCATATAGCCATGTGGTGACACAAAAAAAGGTTTTCGCATTTTCTGACGATCGACCGTAAATTTCTTATAATCCTCAACAATATTTCCAGCCCGATCATGCACCTGCAATCGAACAAAATAATCACCGTCAGCCAAGGTTGAAATGGAAACATTGT
>JAURGS010000072.1 GCA_030833685.1 Rhodoferax sp.
TGAGCTGACCGTTGCGCGCCTCAAGCACTTTGTAGGTCTGGCCCTTGAGCACATGGTCGTCCATGCGCTTGCCCTCCTCAAATCGGCCTTTAAGACCCGAGCTGTAAAAGGTGGCTGCGTTACTGGACTCGTCCGCTCCAAACAGGTCGATGGTGACGCTGAAGTGGAAATTGATGTAGCGCTGGATGGTGGGCAGGTCGATCACACCGGCAGCGCGCAGCTGGCCGACATCGTCAGTCTTGAGCTCATTCATCTTTTGAGCAGTGCGCGAGAGCACGCGGCTGATGCCCGACTCACCCACAAACATGTGGTGTGCCTCTTCAGTCAGCATGAATTTGGTGGTGCGCGCCAGCGGATCGAAAGCACTTTCAGCCAGCGCACAGAGTTGGTACTTGCCGTCCCGGTCGGTGAAGTAGGTGAACATGAAAAAACTCAGCCAGTCAGGCGTGGCTTCGTTGAAGGCACCCAGAATGCGCGGGTTGTTCTCATCACCGCTGCGCCGCTCAAGCAGCGCCTCGGCCTCTTCGCGGCCATCTCGGCCAAAGTGCTTGTGCAGCAAGTACACCATGGCCCAGAGGTGACGGCCCTCCTCCACGTTGATCTGGAACAGGTTGCGCAGGTCATACATGCTGGGCGCTGTCAGGCCCAGGTGGCGCTGCTGCTCGACAGACGCCGGCTCGGTGTCGCCTTGCGTGACGATGATGCGGCGCAGGTTGGCGCGGTGCTCGCCGGGCACGTCTTGCCAGGCTTTTTCACCCTTGTGATCACCAAAGTGGATGGTGCGGTCCTGCTCACCGGGGTTCAAGAAGATGCCCCAGCGGTAGTCACGCATCTTGACGTGGCCAAACTGGGCCCAGCCTTGCGGATCGACGCTCACTGCGGTGCGCAGGTACACCTCGTGGTTGGTCGAGCCCTCAGGGCCCACATCGTCCCACCAGTTGATGAAGTTGGGCTGCCACTGCTCGAGTGCGCGCTGCAGTGTACGGTCGTCGCTGAGGTTCACGTTGTTCGGGATTTTTTCGCTGTAATTGATGCCAGACATAAAGGCTCCTAGGGGTTCAAAGGGTTGAATGTGTGATTGGGTGAGGTGACCTGGAAGGCTTAGACGCGGTTCCAGTCAAACTGGGCTTTGTCGCCCTTGCCGTAGACCTTAAGCGCACCTTTGTCACCAACCGCGTTGGGGCGCTGAAAAATCCAGTTTTGCCAGGCGGTCAAGCGTCCAAATATTCGGGTAACCATGTTTTCCTGACCATTGAAGCGCAAATTCGCCTCCAAGCCCGTGAGCGAGTCAGGCGACATGGCCACGCGCTCCTCCACGGCAATACGCACTTCATCAGCCCAGTCGATGTCGTCGGGGTTGGATGTCACCAGGCCCACGGCGAAAGCAGCGTCAGCGTCCAGCGCCTGGCCTGCCACGGCGCGCACGGCCTCCAGCGCAGGCTGCTCGTTGTAAAAGCGCCGCTGCAGGCGGGATTCGCCCGTGGCCATGGGATACAGGCCGAAATTGGTCTCGCCCACAGTGATCTTCGGCGCGGCTGCTTGATCGTCAGGCAAGGCCAACATGTAGCTGCGGTCGCACGCCAGAGCCAGTTCCAGCAGAGTGCCCGCAAAAGCCGAGCCGGGCTCGATCAGGGCAAACAAGCTGCGCGAAGACACATCCAGGCGCGAAAAAGTACGGCGCAGCAGGCCGATCGTCTCACGCACCAACCAATGGTTCTGGTTGGCCAGCATCACCCTGTCGCTGGCCAACACGGCAGCAGCGTCGCCCTCGGTTTTCAACAGCCACAAGCCGATATCGAGCTCATTGGTGCGCATTTGCAAAATCGCATCTTCGAGCTCGCGCGCCATGGCCAGGGGATACCAGTTCACGCCTGCGGCCTCGATGCCGGCGATGTCGCCAGGTTGAGCCCCACTGGGGGCCTTGACGGTAAAGCTGGCGGTGCGCTTGGCGCGGTCGATCTCGACCGTGACATGCTGGTAGCGCAAGGCGTCGGCTTCGACCTTGCGTTGCAGTGGCGTCAGGGCCACGCCTTTGCCATCAGCAGGACGGTCACTCTTGGAGGCCAGCTCCAAGGCTCGTGCTTGCACCTTCTGGGCAAAAACCGCGGGCTTGGCGATGTCATCGACCAGCCGCCAGTCCTTGGCTTTTTGGCCACGCACACCCTCCACGCTGGTACAAAAAAGATCTGCGAGATCATGACGCACGTGCTTCTTGTCGGTCACCCGTGTCAGCCCGCCAGTGCCTGGTAAAACACCTAAGAGCGGCACCTCAGGCAGGCTTACTGCACTGGAGCGATCATCAACCAAGATGATCTCGTCGCAGGCCAGGGCCAACTCATAGCCACCGCCGGCGCTGGCGCCATTCACGGCAGCCAGAAACTTCAGGCCCGAATATTTGGAAGAGTCTTCCAAGCCATTGCGGGTCTCGTTGGTGAACTTGCAGAAGTTCACCTTGAAGGCGTGGGGCGCCATGCCCAGCATGCGGATGTTGGCGCCGGCGCAGAAGACCTTGTCATAGGCCCCGGTCACCACCACGGCGCGCACCTCGGGGTGCTCGAAGCGCAAACGCTGCACCGCGTCGTTCAACTCAATGTCCACGCCCAAGTCATAACTGTTGAGCTTGAGCTTGTAGCCCGGGCGCAGGCCGGCGTTTTCATCAATGTCAACCGCCAGGGTCGCTACCGGGCCATCAAACGTTAGCTTCAAATGCCGGTACTGGGACGGATCGGTTTGGTACTCAACACGTGTCATCGCGGTATCACTCATGCTGGGTTCTCCATTGAATTAATGCAAAAAAATGCATTCTGTTGAATGTCTTAACATGCATAATAATGCATATTTTGAACACTGTCAAGGATTTTTTTCAGTCCAGTTGGAAGCGTCAGTCGGACACACGCAGGGCTTGGCGTACCGTCTGACGCAAGCGCAGAAAGGTCTCCTGTAGTGGCTGTGCGCTGGTGTCCAGTTTGTACTGCGCCTTGGCATAAAAAGGAGCCCGCCCCGCCAGAATGCCTTTAAGGTCTTCCATGGCCTCACGACTGGCGGCCATTGGCCTGAGGTCGCCCTGCGCCTGGACCCGTCGCATGTGATCCTCCGGCTTGGCTTGCAGCCAGACCGTGGTGCACTGGCTGAGCATCTGGTTGAAGGTGGCCGTCTCAGAGACCAGCCCCCCTGGCATTGCCATGACCACAGCAGAGTGACTCTGAAGCACCTCATCCAAGGCCCGGCGCTCGTAACGGCGGTACGCATTCATCCCGTACAAGGCCTGTAACTCCGACACATTGCAACCTGCGATTTGCTCGATTTGCCGGCTCAATTCGACAAAGGGAAAACCCAGATCCTTGGCCAGCAAAGCGCCTAGCGTCGATTTGCCTGCCCCGCGCAAACCGATCAAGGCAATGCGCGAACTGCCCAACGCGTTGCCTGCACCCGTGCCCAAGGTCTGGCCAATAGCCATACGTACACGGTGCAGGGCCGCCTCATCGCAAGTCAGCAAAGCCTCTCGGATCAACAGCCATTCGGGGCTTGATGCGCTCATATCACCGAGCAACTCTGCCAAGCTGCACTGCAAAGCCCCAGCCACCTGGATGAGCACCAGAATCGAGGCGTTGCCTTCACCATACTCCAGATTGGCCAGGTGGCGCTCGGAGATATTGGCGGCCTTTGCCACAGCTTTGCGGGTCATGCCTCGGCGCGAGCGCAAAGACCGAGCCCGCTCCCCCAGGGCCAATAGAAACACATTCTTCCCATCTACCTCAATGTCCACCAGATCCGCACTCCATTCAGGTCGCTCTGCCAGGCTTCGCAAAGCCGGATGACTTGGTGTTAACCCCAATTTATGCAATATATTGCTTGACATTGTCTGAAAATCGATTTAACGTTGATACACGCACAATAATTCATCTTAGCCCAAAGTGCAAGTACTTTGGGTCCCAACTTAGGAAGACATCAGAAATGACGCCTGCTTTTTTGCGCGAGCACCTCGGTGTGCTGACATCCCAACTAGCCGGTCGAGCGCTCGACGCCGACCTTGACACCTGGCTCAACGCCCAGCACGGGCCCGGCAGCCCCACATACTCAGCTCTGCTCGCCGATTGCCTCGAAGGCGTCAGAGCCGGCTGGCTGTGCAACCGGCAGGCAGGCGCAATTCGCTATGGGCGCATCTTCAAGCCTGCCGAGGACCTGAACGGCTTTTCAGTGGATGTCGTAGACATGGACGACTGCGTCGGACCCCACCACACCCACCCCAACGGCGAGATTGACTTGATCATGCCCATCGAGGGTGAGGCCTTGTTCGACGGCCGACCCGAAGGTTGGCTGGTCTGCCCACCCGGCAGCAGCCACCGCCCCACCGTCAGTCAGGGTCGCGCCCTAGTGCTCTACCTCTTGCCACAGGGCAGCATTGAATTCACCCGCGCCTGAGCTCGGGCCACACTCCCCCTCTTCATTGAATTGCGCTTTATGACCCCACTACTTCCCAATTACCTTGGTGGCCAATGGCACACCGGCACTGGCGCTGGAGCGCCGCTTGTTGACCCGGTGCTGGGCACGGAGCTCGTGCGCGTTGACGCCACTGGGCTGGACTTGGCCGCTGGCTTTGCCTACGCCCGCGAACAAGGCGGCAAGGCTTTGCGTGCCCTGAGCTACCGCGCGCGCGGCGCGCTGTTGGCCGAAGTGCTCAAAGTGCTGCAATCCAAGCGCGACACCTATTACGAGATCGCCACCGCCAACTGCGGCACCGTCAAAAACGACTCGGCTATCGATATCGATGGTGGCCTATTCACCCTGGGTACTTATGCCCGCATGGGCGAGACGCTGGGTGATCGCCACACCTTGCTTGACGGCGAGCTCGCGCGCCTGGGCAAAGATCCGCTGTTTCAGTCCCAGCACGTTCTCGCCCCCACGCGCGGCCTGGCCCTGTTGATCAATGCCTTTAATTTCCCGTCCTGGGGCCTGTGGGAAAAAGCAGCGCCGGCGCTGCTCTCGGGTGTTGCTGTGATCGTCAAGCCTGCCACGGCCACGGCGTGGCTGACGCAGCGCATGGTCCAGGACGTGGTGGAGGCTGGCATCCTGCCCAATGGCGCCCTGTCGGTCATTTGCGGTAGCGCCCGCGGTCTGATGGATCAGCTGCAGCCCTTTGATGTGGTGTCCTTTACGGGCTCAGCCGAGACCGCCGCTGTGATTCGCTCGCACCCCGCCGTCACCCAGCGATCGGTGCGCGTGAACATTGAAGCCGACAGCCTGAACTCAGCGTTGCTGCTGCCTGGCAACGAACCCGGCAGCGAAGCCTTCGAGCTGCTGGTCAAAGAAGTGGCACGCGAAATGACCCAGAAGTCAGGCCAGAAGTGCACCGCAATTCGGCGCGTATTCGTGCCTGAGAGCTGCTACCAAGCGGCGGCCCAGGCCATCGCAGCGCGCCTGGCAAAAACCACAGTGGGCAACCCGCGCAATGAGAGCGTGCGTATGGGCGCGCTGGTTAGCCGCGAGCAGCTGCAATCGGTGCAAGCCGGCCTTATCCGGCTCAAAACACAGACGGAGGTGCTGTTCGATGGCAGTACCCAACCCCTGATCGACGCCGACGCTAGCACGGCCTGCTGTGTCGCGCCCACACTGCTGGGCACGCGCAATGCCAGCGGCAGCGCCCAAGCCGATCTGGTACACGACACCGAAGTCTTCGGCCCGGTGGCCACCTTGCTGCCCTACGCCCACGTGGGCAACGACGTTAGCCACGCGCTGGCCCTGGTTCGCCGCGGCCAGGGCTCGCTGGTGTGTTCGCTCTACGGCAGCGACAGCGCCGCGCTGGCCCAAGCCGCTCAGGCGCTGGCAGACAGCCACGGTCGCCTGCACATCATCAGCCCCGATGTAGCCAGCTCGCACACCGGTCACGGCAATGTGATGCCCCAGTCGCTGCACGGCGGCCCTGGCCGCGCTGGTGGCGGTGAAGAGCTTGGTGGCGCACGCGCACTGAACTTTTATCATCGCCGCAGCGCTGTGCAAGCCAGCACCGACGTCTTGCGGCACCTCAGCACCTCGTCCAACTGATTCCACCAGACCCGAAGGAGACCTTGCATGACCACCTCTACTGACGCCAGCGCCGTTGCAGCGCCCGGGGACCGCTTCAACTTTGCCGAGCACCTACTCCAGGTCAACAGCGAGCGACCAGACAAAGCAGCGTTTGTGGACGATCTGGGCACGCTGAGCTACCAGCAGCTCGACGAACGTATCCGACGCATGGCCGCTGCGCTGCGCGACGCTGGCGTCAAACGCGAGGAACGCGTCCTGCTGCTGATGCAGGATTGCAATGATTGGCCGGTGGGTTTTCTGGGCGCCATGCACGCTGGCATCGTGCCGGTGGCCGTGAACACCTTGCTCACCGCAGATGATTACGCCTACATGCTGGAGCACTCGCGTGCGCAAGCGGTTCTGGTCTCGGGCGCCTTGCTGCCCACGCTGAGCTTGGCACTCACGAAATCGGACCATGAAGTTCACACGGTTGTGGTGTCGCGGCCGGTAGCACCGCTTCATGCCACGCAGACCGATTTCGAAACATTTCTCGCCGGTCAAGCCCCGAGCACCGAAGCGGCTGCTACCCTGGCTGATGACCCTGGCTTTTGGCTTTACTCGTCAGGTTCAACTGGACGGCCCAAGGGCACCGTCCATTCACACGCCAATCCTTACTGGACAGCTGAGCTCTACGGCAAAGCAGTCTTGCGACTGCGCGAAAGTGACGTCTGCTTTTCAGCGGCAAAACTGTTTTTCGCTTACGGCCTGGGCAACGGCCTGACCTTCCCAATGAGCGTGGGCGCGACCACCTTGCTGATGGGCGAGCGCCCCACACCCGACGCCGTGTTCAAGCGCTGGCTCGGTGGCGTTGGCGGCGTCATGCCCACCGTTTTTTACGGTGCACCCACCGGCTTTGCTGGCATGCTGGCCAACCCCGCCCTGCCCAAGCGCGAGGCCGTTAGCCTGCGCCTGGTCTCTTCTGCCGGCGAAGCCCTGCCGTCCGATTTAGGCGAGCGCTTCAAGGCGCACTTTGGCGTGGACATTGTGGACGGCATCGGATCGACTGAAATGCTGCACATTTACCTGAGCAACCGGCCCGAGGCTGTTCGTTATGGCACCACGGGGTGGCCAGTGCCGGGCTACGAGATCAAGCTCGTGGGCGAAGACGGCCAGAGCGTGCCCGATGGCGAGCCTGGTGACCTCTATATCCAGGGGCCGTCGGCGGCCATGATGTACTGGGGCAACCGCGTCAAATCACGCGAAACCTTTCAGGGTGGCTGGACCAAGAGCGGCGACAAGTACGTGCGCAACGCTGATGGCACCTACACCTACAGCGGCCGCAGCGATGACATGCTCAAGGTCAGCGGTATTTACGTCTCACCCTTCGAGGTTGAGGCTACGCTGGTGCAACACCCCGCGGTGCTGGAAGCCGCGGTAATTGGCAAAGAGGACGCTGATGGCCTGACCAAGACCAAGGCGTTTGTGGTGCTCAAGCCCGGCCAGAGTACGGATGAGGCTGCGCTCAAGACTTTTGTCAAAGACCGCCTCGCCCCCCACAAATACCCACGCTTCATCGAGTTTGTGACCGACCTGCCTAAAACAGCGACTGGCAAGATCCAGCGCTTTCGCCTGCGTGAGCAGGAAGCCAACAAAGCGTGAGCGCCAGCCAGAGACGGGTCCCCATTACCTGGCGAGGTCGCGCCGTCGACATCGAGATTCAATGGGTTGGCAGCGCAGAGCGTCGAGCACCCTTGCTGGTGTTTTTGCACGAAGGGCTGGGCTCGGTGTCCATGTGGCGCGATTTCCCTCAGCGCTTGTGTCAGGCCGTGGGTGCACGCGGGCTGGTTTACTCCCGTCCGGGCTACGGCCAATCCACACCACGCGCAATTGATGAGGCCTGGGCGCCAGACTTCATGCACCAGCAGGCCCGCGAGGTGCTGCCCGCGCTACTGCAGGCTTTGGCTATTGACCCCAAGGCCCAGGCGCTGTGGCTGTTCGGGCACAGCGATGGCGGATCCATCGCCCTGCTGTACGCAGCCCACCCTGCAAATCATCTGGCGGGCCTCATCGTTTTGGCGCCGCATATTTTTGTGGAGGCGGTATGCATCACCAGCATCGAAAAAGCGCGTCAGGCCTATCTTCACAGCGATTTGCCCCAAAAACTTGCGCGCCATCATCAAGACCCAGACTCCGCGTTTTTGGGCTGGAATCAAATCTGGCTTCACCCCGACTTTCGCAACTGGCGCATCGATGCTGAGCTCACCACCATTGACTGTCCGGTGCTGGCCGTGCAAGGACAGGATGACGAATACGGCACACTCGAGCAAATCCGAGGCATCGCCCGGGTTTGCCCACAGACGGCGTTGCTGGAGTTGCCCGATTGCGGTCATTCGCCGCACCGCGATCAGGCCGATCGTCTGATTCAGGCCGTCCAAGCCTTTTTAAAAAACCCCAGGGCAGCAGCACAAAAACTGAACTGACTCGCACCGAGCACTGCGACGACCCTACAGGCGGCTCCGAAGGCCTGTGAATCACGCCATCGTATCGGCCACTACCTCTGCAACGGTTTGCGCCGTCACAGCCGACAGGGTCCAGCCCAGATGGCCGTGGCCAGTGTTGTAGAACACGCAGGGTGCGCGACCGCGCCCCACCCGCGGCATCATGTCAGGCAGCATGGGTCGCAAACCAGCCCATGGCACGACGCTGCGGGTGTTGACGCCAGGGAAACATTGCGCCACCCAATCCACCAGCGGCTTGATGCGATCAGCGCGGATATCGCGGTTGTAGCCGTTGAACTCCGCCGTGCCAGCCACCCGAAAACGCTCCAGCCCCAAACGGCTGGTCACCAGCTTGGTTTCATCGTCCAAAAGACTCACCACAGGCGCTGCTGCCTGACTACGCGCATCGGGCAGGTTGACAGTGATTGAATAACCTTTGACCGGGTACACGTTGACGCGATCACCCAGTTGGGATGCCAGGTCACGACTGCCCGTACCCGCACACACCACCACACCGTCAAAGGTGTAGCGCGTGGCCTCCTCGCCATGGTTGGCAATCACAAATACCTGTCGCCCATCAGTAGTCACGGACTGGACATCCTGCTCGTACAGACATTGCACGCCCAGGCGATCAATAGCAGCGGCCACGCCGTTGGTGAACTTGTGAATATCACCAGTGGAGTCGCTCTCGGTGAAGTAGCCGCCGTAGTACTGGCCAGACAAGGCGGGCTCGATCGCACGCATCTCAGCGGGCGTGACGGTACGCCGCTCCAAGCCACCTTGCGCCAGCAGCGCAGACACCCGCCCTGCGTGCTCAAAGCCCGCTTTATTGCGGTAGATATGCAAAATGCCTTCTTTCTTCAGATCGAAATCGATCCCCTCGGTTTGGGCAATTTCAAACAAATACTTGCGCGCTGCCAGTGCCATACGCACCGTGGCCACGGTATTGCGCTCATAGTTGGGAATGTTGGCAATGAATTCGGCAAACCAGGAGAATTTGTGCCAACTGGGCTTGGGGTTGACCAGCAGGGGCGCGTCGCTGCGCAGCATCCACTTCAGGCCTTTGAAAATCGTCGAGCGGTGATTCCAAACCTCCGCATTGGACGCTGACAACTGGCCCCCATTGGCAAACGATGTTTCCATCGCTGCATAGCGGTGCTTCTCAAACAGGGTGACGGTAAATCCACGCTTGACCAGCGCGTAAGCCGTGGTGACGCCAGTGATTCCGCCACCGATAACAGCAATAGTTTGACTCATGATGAAAGACTCCAAAAACGTCAGCAGGTTGGTCAACAACCAACACCTGTGGTTGCTACACCCCCTCTGTTTTTGGACCTGAGAGATTCACACCACACGCCCTTGGGGCCTACGGCGCTTGCTCCTGCGGTGCGCTTGGTGACGAAAGCCCAAACGCTCTTCAGAGATCAAACCTGCGATGCCGGTCCTTTGGCCTGAGAGTTTCCGGGGCGGTTGCTCCTTCGGCGCTGCATCCATGGCCCCGTGAGGCTCATGCGCAGTCTCTCCCGACATCACCTGCGGCCAGCACCTTGCCGCCGCAGACCAAATTGTCACATAACTGGCAGAAAACGCTCGGTCAGACGCACCCAAAAAGCCGTGCCCACTGCGATATTGTCATCATTAAAGTCATAGGCCGGGTTGTGCACCATGCACGACCCGGCGCTGTCGCCGTCGCCGTTTCCAATAAACACATAACTGCCA
>JAURGS010000073.1 GCA_030833685.1 Rhodoferax sp.
GGCACCTGAGCCTTGCTGTGAAATAGGGCTGGTCATGAAACGGCTTAGTCCCAACTGAGCGCTCCACCAGATTGGTATTCGATGACTCGTGTTTCGAAGAAGTTGCGCTCCTTCTTTAAATCAATCATCTCGCTCATCCAAGGGAAAGGATTTTCCTCATTGGGGAAGAGCGCTTCTAAACCAATCTGTGTCGCACGCCGGTTGGCGATGTAGCGCAAATAAGACTTGAACATTGAAGCGTTCATGCCCAGGACTCCACGCGGCATGGTGTCCTCCGCATAGCGATATTCCAGCGCGACAGCGCGCTCAAACAACGCTTTGATCTCCGCCTTGAAGCTTGCCGTCCACAACTGGGGGTTTTCAAGCTTGAGTTGGTTGATCAGGTCAATGCCGAAATTGCAATGCATTGACTCGTCTCTCAAAATGTACTGGTACTGCTCGGCAGCACCAGTCATCTTGTTTTGTCGGCCTAAGGCCAGTATTTGGGTGAAGCCCACGTAGAAGAAAAGACCCTCCATGAGGCACGCAAACACAATCAGGGATTTCAATAGAGTTTGGTCAGCCTCGATAGTGCCGGTCTTGAACTCCGGGTCCATGATGGCCTCGATGAACGGGAGCAGAAACTCGTCTTTGTCCCGGATGGAGGTCACCTCGTGGTAAGCACTGAAGATCTCGCTCTCATCGAGTCCCAGCGATTCAACGATGTACTGGTAGGCGTGCGTATGAATTGCCTCTTCGAAGGCTTGACGCAATAAAAATTGCCGACACTCAGGGGCTGTGATGTGCCGGTAGGTCCCTAAAACAATATTGTTGGCCGCGAGTGAATCTGCGGTGACGAAAAAGCCCAGGTTACGCTTAACGATACGCCGCTCGTCCTCCGTCAGCCCGTTGGGGTCTTTCCAGAGCGCAATATCGCGGGTCATGTTGATTTCCTGCGGCATCCAGTGGTTGGCGCAAGTGGCTAGGTACTTCTCCCAAGCCCATTTGTATTTGAACGGCACCAATTGGTTGACATCAGTCTTGCCGTTGATGATTCGCTTGTCAGCTGCGTTGACGCGATGGCGCTTCACATCCGAAGACTCATCCCCACTGGTTGCGGCAGCGCTTGAAATTTTGGAGGGAGACGGCTCCTGCAGCTTGGTTGATAAGCCGGCGACTGGAGATAAGCTGACGGTAGGGTTTGTGTTTTCTTCCCAGGACAACATCTGTTTTTTTTCCTGTACGTGAATTATGTACGGACTTGTTTTAATTGAAAAGCAAATCTACACAAAAAGTTATTTTTGATTTTTATTTTTGTGGTGTGATTACATCGATCGGTGATCAGCACCACACTCGGCGTTCATTGACATGCTTCGCAACCAGGGTCATCGATTGCACAGAATTTGATGTCGGTGGCAGCGCCAGCTGCCATTTGTTTTTGCGCTGCCGCAGCCGCTGCATCCAACGCGCTGACGGATGCGCTACCAGTCGTCTGCGCCGTGGATGAAACAGCGTTAAGTTTGTTGTTGGTCACCGTTGACTTTTCAACATGTGTTGCCGACATCGTGCGCAGGTAGTAAGTGGTTTTCAGGCCGCGAACCCAGGCGAGTTTGTAGGTGTCATCCAATTTTTTGCCGGACGCGCCAGCGATGTAGATGTTCAAAGACTGGCCCTGATCGATCCATTTCTGACGACGCGCAGCCGCCTCGACCAGCCATGTCGTCTCGACTTCGAAAGCGGTTGCGTAGAGCGCCTTGATCTCGTTGGGTACTCTGTCGATAGGCTGCAGTGAGCCATCGAAGTGTTTGAGGTCCATGACCATGACATCATCCCAGAGTCCGATTTTTTTCAGATCACGCACCAGGTAGCCATTGATGATGGTGAATTCACCAGACAAATTGGACTTCACCGACAAATTGCCAAAACAAGGCTCGATTGAGGCATCTACACCGATGATGTTGGATATGGTTGCAGTTGGCGCAATTGCGATGCAGTTGGAGTTGCGCATGCCGTCTGCTGCTATCTTTTTGCGCAAGTTGTCCCAGTCCAATTTGGCGGAACGATCGACCTCAACATAGCCGCCGCGCTCTTTCTCCAAAAGATCGAGTGTGTCAAGCGGAAGAATTCCTTTGTCCCATAAGGAGCCCTTGAAACTGCTGTAACGCCCGCGCTCCCGAGCCAATTCGGTCGAGGCCCAGTACGCGTAGTAGCAAATCGCTTCCATGGATTCGTCTGCAAACTCCACCGCCGCCTGGCTTGCGTAGGGGATACGCAGTGAGTACAAGCTATCTTGAAATCCCATGACACCCAAACCCACTGGTCTGTGTTTGAAGTTAGAGTCACGGGCCTTCTTGACTGCGTAGTAGTTGATGTCGATCACGTTGTCGAGCATACGCATCGCCGTGGTGATGGTTCTCTTCAATTTGTCGTGATCAATGGCGCCGTCCTTCAGATGCTGCAGCAGGTTGACGGAGCCCAGATTGCAAACCGCTGTTTCCGTGCTGCTGGTATTGAGTGTGATCTCCGTGCACAGGTTGCTGGAATGAACCACCCCGGCATGTTGCTGGGGCGAGCGCACGTTACACGCGTCCTTGAAGGTGATCCACGGATGCCCAGTTTCAAACAACATGGTGAGCATCTTTCGCCACAAATCTGTGGCTTGCACCTTTCGTGAGGGCTTGATTTCGCCACGCTCGGCCCGTGCTTCATACGCGAGGTAAGCTGTCTCAAAGGCGATACCGAACTTGTCGTGAAGATCGGGCACGTCGCTGGGCGAGAAAAGCGTCCAGCCGCCTTTTTCCATCACGCGACGCATGAATAGATCTGGAATCCAGTTGGCCGTATTCATGTCGTGGGTTCGGCGCCTGTCGTCGCCGGTGTTTTTACGCAGTTCCAGAAACTCCTCAATATCCAGATGCCAGGTTTCCAGGTACGTACACACCGCACCTTTTCGTTTTCCACCTTGATTAACCGCCACTGCGGTGTCGTTCACGACTTTCAGGAATGGCACCACCCCCTGCGACTCGCCGTTGGTGCCTTTGATGTGTGAGCCCAGCGCACGCACGGACGACCAGTCATTGCCCAGACCGCCGGCAAACTTGGACAGCAGCGCGTTTTCTTTAATCGCCTCAAAGATACCGTCTAGGTCATCAGGCACTGTGGTGAGGTAGCAACTTGAGAGCTGAGAGCGCAGTGTCCCGCTGTTAAACAGTGTCGGGGTGCTCGACATGAAGTCGAAGCTGGATAGGACTTCGTAAAACTCAATTGCCCGAGCCTCACGATCAATTTCATTGAGCGCCAAGCCCATCGCAACACGCATAAAAAACGCCTGAGGCAGTTCAATGCGCGTCTTGCGAACGTGCAGAAAATAGCGGTCGTACAGGGTTTGCAAGCCCAGGTAATCAAACTGCAGGTCTCTGGGGGCTTTGATCGCGCCGGCCAAGCGGCCCAGATCATATTGCAAAAGCTTTTCATCTAGCAAGTCGTTCTCGACACCTTTACGAATAAATCCTGCAAAGTATTCTTCGTAGGCTTTTTGCATGTCTGGCTGAACGACATCGTGCCCGATGACCTCTTTGACGATGGTGTGGAACAGCAAGCGCGCCGCTACATAGGTGTAGTCGGGATCCTTCTCAATGAGCGTTCGTGCTGCAAGAACGGAAGCCTTGTAGACCTCGTCGATCGGTACCCCATCGTAGAGGTTGCGCACCGTCTCGGCCATGATCGGCTCGGCTTTAATGTCCTCGCCGAGGCCTTCGCAGGCGGCGGCAATGATGTTGTTGAAAAAACCCAGGTCTAGCGGTATCCGTTCACCGTTTTCAAGGACATGCAGGGTGGGCTCAATGACCTCTTTGCTTTGTTTGGCCAGCGCACGCTCCTGGGCGCGTCGCTCACGGTAAAGAACGTACGCTCTGGCAATCTCATGATGGCCGCCACGCATCAAGCCCAACTCGACTTGATCTTGTACGTCCTCGATATGGAAGGTTCCGCCGCTTGGGCGCGAGCGCATCAGCGCTCGGCTTACGGCCTCGGTCAGTGCCTCAACCGTTTCGCGAACGCTCGCTGAAGCAGCGCCTTGCGTCCCATGTACCGCCAGAAAGGCTTTCATCATGGCCACAGCAATCTTGCTGGGGACAAAAGGCACTACCGATCCATTGCGTCGGATGATTTGATAGTGAACGCTCATGCCTGCACTGTTAACGTCCAGATTTGGCGCGGCGTCATAGGCCTGCTGCGTTGTCGTACCGCGCACGGGGCTAGGTGTTGCTGTCTGCATTTGGGCGTCCCTCAAAATTACGTTTTAACTGACGACTTGCTCTTATGTGTGCTGTGCTTGTGCAGCGGGCTGTCGTCGCCCGGGGTCGAAGCTTAACACTAGATTTAGTGGATCGGCGATCTTTTGGCACTATTAGTAGTGTTTTTTTCGCAACTGATTTTTCTTTGGCCGAAGTGCTTCGTGAAAAAGTTTGATAGCGCTGGCTTTCGGACGGATGCGGCTCGCAAAGATGACCATGCAGAAAATTCTGGGCATCGTGGTTTGGTTTTGTACGGTGACCTAGGGAAAGTACCGATCTGGCAGTCCCAAAGTCTTTTGTAGTCCAGTCCAGTTGAATAGCCGACCTGGGTCAAACTTTCGACCGGGCGCGACGTGCTCATGCCCGGCGAATTGCTGGATTGGATAGCGCTGAAGCAGCGCGGCGCACAAACTGCTTAAGGTCTCGTATTGGGAATCTTCAAACCATTGGTCATCCAGTCCTTCGAGCTCGATGCCAACACTGAAATCGTTGCAATTAGGGCGCCCCTGGTATTCGGAGACGCCAGCGTGCCATGCACGGTCATCGCAGCTCACAAACTGGAGCAAGTCACCATTTCGTCGAATAAAAAAATGGGACGAGACTTCTAGGCCTGTAATGGTCTGATAGTACGGGTGTGCTGACCAATCCAGTTGGTTGGTAAATAGTTCCTCAACCGCTTTGCCCTGGTACTGTCCCGGCGGCAAGCTGATGGCGTGGACGACAACAAGGTCAACAGGCGTGTTAGCCGGGCGTGGCCCAAAGTTGGGCGAGCGCCGGTGCGCAGCAAAAGCGTACCAGCCCTGTGCCCAGGTCGCGAGCCGATCGCTTGACTCAGGCTTCATCGTCTTCCCCTCTTGGAACCAGGATTTGCAAGCGATCAATTCGATAGCGTATTTGGCGCAGACTAATGCCAAGTTGTGCCGCCGCCGCTGTCCGGTTGAAACCGGTCTTTTCCAGTGTCTTTTGCAAGATGTCGCGCTCAAGTTGGTCAAGATAGTTCTGCAAGCCGTCTTTGGCTGCCTGTTGGACGTGATCCCTCTCGCCAGTTGATGCCACCGTGGGCGGGTCGCTGCTTGCCTGTGGCACCGGGCGGGCCTCAGCCGGCGCTGCCAGGAACTGCACATCACCCGTCACGACAAGTCGATGTAAAAGGTTCTCCAACTCTCGGACGTTTCCGTTCAGTGGCAACTGCTGAATTTGCTCGAGCAGATTCGGGTCTAAGGACTGCTTGTTAGCCCCAGATTCATGAGCGATTCTCTCCAGCAGGTGTGTACACAGGTCAGGCAAGTCTTCTGGTCTCTCGCGCAGCGGGGGTATCACAATGTCGATCACGTTCAGCCTGTAGTACAAGTCCTGCCGAAAACGGCCGTTTTTGATCTCCTCGTCCAGGTCTTTGTGGGTGGCGCTGATGATGCGCACGTCTACTGGGGCCTCTTGGGACGAGCCCAGGGAGCGTATGGTTCTTTCCTGGATGGCGCGCAACAGTTTAGGCTGCAAAGCCAGAGGCAGATCGCCAATTTCGTCCAGAAAAAGTGTCCCGCCGTCTGCCGCTTGGAAGAAACCATCTCGATCTTGGTGAGCACCTGTGTAGGCACCTTTCTTGGCGCCGAAAAACTCAGCCTCCAAAAGTGACTCTGGAATCGCACCGCAGTTCACAACAACCATAGGCCCTGAGGCGCGGTGACTGCGGGCGTGTAGCTCTCGGGCAACGAGTTCTTTGCCTGTCCCAGATTCACCCAAAATCAGAACGGGCGCCATGCTGCGTGCCACTCTCGCTACGCGATCGCGCACCTCTTGCATGGCCTGGGAAACGCCAACTAGGCGGCTGACGCTGGGTTTGTTTGTTGGCCTGACGACTTGGGTGGATGCTTCGACCAAGGGTTCTGTTGGTTTACTGTCAAGCGCTGCAGATACCACCTGGCGCAAATTTTTCAGGTCGACAGGCTTGGTGAGGTAGTCGAAGGCACCGCGTTTGAGCGCTTGCACTGCGTTTTCAGCAGAGCCATAGGCTGTGATGACGATACAGCGCTCCTGGCGCTCCTCTCGTTGGAGAGCGTCGATGATGGCCAGACCAAGGCCGTCATCAAGGCGCATATCTGTAATAACCAGATCGAATTCTTGAAGCGCTAATTTGCGCAAAGCCGCTGCGATGCCCGATGCGGTTTCTACTTCATAGCCCTGACGTATGAGCGTGAGTTCATAAAGCTCGCGCAAATCATCCTCGTCATCGACAACCAGTATGCGAGCCGTGGACAGCTTATTTTTCATACGTTATCGCTCTGAGTGTTCAATGCTGATATCGGCGCAGGCGTGACGTCCATGCTGATGTGGAAATCGTTACCAAGGTCTCCCTCGCTGAAACCAGGCTTGCCGATGTCCAGATCAATTTTTGCGCTGTTACGTTGACACAACTCCCGGCAGATGTACAGACCCAGCCCGGTCGAGCGGCTTTGGGTCGAAAAAAACGGTTCAAACAAATGCTGCTGCGCTGCTGAGGTGATTGGGGCGCCGTTGCTCCAAATGTGAAGCTGTACCCGCGTGTTGGTGGAATCTGGTGGTGCCTGGGCGTATACCTGGATGCAGCCTTCCGTGCGATTGGCATGACGCCAGGCGTTATCCAGCAAATTGATCAGAATGCGTCGCAAGTGATCTGGCTCAAAAGCCACCCAAGTTGGGCTGTTGGTTGTGGCAAGCCGGATGGCCAATTCTTTGGAAACGCCCTTTTGTGCCTGCCACTCCTCGCATACGGCCCGACAAAAAGATTCCAGCGGCAGGGATGGAGAGTCCCGACTGCCGGTTGCGCCCGGAGACTGGACCAGGCCTAGCACGTCGGCGATGATTCTCTCTAGTCTGCCGGCGTTTTGTTGGACGATGCCAGTGAGTTTTTGACTGGCTGCGTCACCAAGGTCTTCCTGGAGCAATGCGTTGGCATGAACAATGGCCGCTAATGGATTGCGAATTTCATGGGCGAGAGCGGCTGACATCCGTCCCATACTGGCCAACTTGTCATTTTGAATGCGCGATTGAAGTTCCCACGCGTCTTTGATAATGAGGACGCACAGACGCTCTGCGTCTTCGCTGACTGCCGTCGTGAGTTCGGCTTGCACCAGTAACCGACTCAAAGCGCGGCCAGTTCGCTGCACCTCGACCTCTAAAACTTGGGTAAACTGAGTCTGATACGTGGATTCGACGAGCTTCAACAGTGGCTGCCAGCTTTGACGGTCACCCAGCCGTCGATCAAGGCGCTCGGGTTCATCCATCATGCCAATGAGTTTTCGCGCCGTTGGGTTGATCAGACGAATGCCGCCTCGTCGGTTCGCAACCAAGATCCCTTCGGCCAATGCGTCAACGACCAATGCGTTAATCTGACGCTGCATCAGGGCTGCCCGCCGATTACGCTCCGCTTTACGCTCGCTGGCGACCCATTTAGTCGCCAGCTGCGCACTGAGGAAGGCGATCAGAAAACACCCGGCACCCGTCAACGCGGCTTGCAGCATTCGATCACTGAGTGACCATGCATTCTGCGCATTGGTCCAGGCTGCACCCGTGAACAATGCCAAGGTAATCAGCGCGGAGGTGCCCATGCCCATTCGAGTAGAGCCGAGCATGCTGGCCATCAATACGGGAAGCGTGAACAATGGCGCGTAATTCAGCCCCGATCCTGGAAGGCTCTGCATGATCGTAAAAATCAGCACATCAATGCCGATGGTGGCTGCCCAAACAGTATCCAGATGTTCGCTCAAGGGCCTGGGTTTGAACCATACACCAGCGCCCAGACATACGGCCAAGTAGAGACCACTGAGCATCGCGTTAATCAGGTCCTGCTGGGTTGCGGTCTTCAGGAGGATGCCACCGTGCAGGCCGACCAGGACAAGACCCAGCACGGTCCGGGCGACCAGAAAGCTGCGCCACACCCGAAGAGGTTCCTCCTGATCAACGGCATCGTCGTTAATTTCCGTGGACTGTCGGCCACGCAGCCAAGATGTGTTCATCCGTGCCGCGATTTCTGACATGCGAGCTCAGCGGTCCTGGTGTTCAGGGCAACGGTACTTGCCTGGCGTCGTTTCAATCGCGTCAGAGCGCACCAAGTGAACGCCACAGTGTCCGCAGGAGACCATGTCACTGACAGCCTGCCTGCTTGATTGCCGATCCTGAGGCCCCTGGGAATTACCTCGGCGGAGAATTCGTGCCAATGCGATGACTGCCAGCACCAGCAGCAGAATAAGCAGGAATCTCATGCCGCCCGCCCCAAGATAACTTCCATTACGAATCGGGACCCTGCATATGAGAGCAGCAACAGCAGTGCGCCGATATACAGCACGCGAACAGCTGGTCGTCCGCGCCAACCGTAGCGCCATCGCCCAATCAACAAGCCCGCAAACGTAAGCCAGGACAAGACGGAAAAAATGGTCTTGTGGTCTAGTCGCACGGCAGACTGTGGCCCAGTTGCCAGGTGTGCAAAGTAAGCGCCCGCCACGAGCGTGAGTGTCAACAGGGCAAAACCCAAGCCGACCAAACGAAACACCATGCGCTCCAGTGTCAGCAGGGGTAGTCCCCCTTGGGGGTCAGCGGCGTGACGAATACGATCTTCGGCGCGCCCCAGAACAATGGCATGCACGACGGCAACCGCAAAAAGGCCATACGACGCGATTCCGAGCGCCCAATGCAGGGGCATCATGGGTGAAAGCGCTGGATGCGGCGTTGCGCCCGGAAACAGCAGGGCCAGCAAAACAACGATAACCCCTGCGGCGTGGACAAATTTTGGGGTAGTGATCTGGGGGTATATCCATGACTCGGCGCGGTATACCGCGCCGACTAGCCAGGCGGTTACTGACAACGCTGGCGCGAAACCAAACTTGGGCACCGCCCCCCAGAGTCCCCAGCCGATCACCAGCGCATGAAGAATCAAGGCCAGCGTGGCGCCAGTGCGTGCCAGCAGCGTTCGATTGCCAATCCAGCCAGAGGCCAGTAGCGCGTAGGCGGCAGCCGAGCCCAATGACAGAGCTAATGTCACAGGTGAGGCGCCAGCTAAAATCATGCTGAGAGTTTAGCGTTTTGTCTACTGCAGCGTCAGCCTGCGTCAACCCATCCCGGCCCTGCGCCGCATCCGAACCTGATCATGGCCTCAGCTTTAACCGACAAACTGTCGCGTCTTGTCAAAGAAATCAGGGGGCGTGCGCGCATCACTGAAGAAAATGTTTCGGACATGCTGCGCGAGGTGCGCATGGCCTTGCTCGAAGCCGATGTGGCTTTGCCGGTGGTGCGCGACTTTATTGGGCGGGTGAAAGAGAAGGCTCTGGGGCAGGAGGTTCTGGGCTCACTCACGCCCGGGCAGGCCTTGGTGTCCATTGTCAATAAGGAACTGGCCGCCACCATGGGCGCGGGCGTGGCCGACATCAATTTAGCTGCACAGCCGCCTGCGGTGATTTTGATGGCTGGCCTACAAGGTGCCGGCAAAACCACAACCACGGCAAAGCTTGCGCGCCATCTGATAGAGCGGCGCGGCAAGAAAGTACTGACAGTTTCCGGGGACGTCTACCGCCCAGCCGCTATTGAACAGCTCAAGACTGTGACGGCTCAAGTGGGCGCGGATTGGTTTGCCAGCTCGCCTGAGCAAAAGCCGGTGGACATTGCTCGTGCGGCACTGGATTACGCCAAAAAACACTATTTGACGTGTTGTTGGTCGACACCGCAGGCCGCTTAGGTATTGACGAAGCCTTGATGCAAGAAATTCAAGCCTTGCACAATGTATTGAATCCGGTTGAAACCTTGTTTGTGGTCGATGCGATGCAAGGCCAAGACGCGATCAACACAGCCAAAGCATTTAAAGACGCATTGCCTTTGACGGGCATAGTGTTGACCAAGCTCGATGGTGACTCACGCGGCGGCGCGGCCTTGTCGGTTAGGCAAATCACTAGCGTGCCGATCAA
>JAURGS010000074.1 GCA_030833685.1 Rhodoferax sp.
GCCAGCCCACTGCACCCCGATCGGCTGATCGCCTTGGAGCCGACCGACCGGGCATGGCTGCACACCCGCATCGCGCAACGCTTTGAGGCCATGCTCGAACTCGGCTTGGTCGATGAGGTGCGAACCCTGCGCGCACGCGGCGACCTGCAGTTCTGCTACGTGAACGGTCGTTACGTGCGGGACAAAGTCATTACGCATGCTGCACGTGCAGCCTACGAAGATATTCTGCACGGGCATCGGTATCCAAGCTACGTGCTGTTTCTCGAGATCGACCCAGCCCGAGTGGATGTGAACGTGCACCCCACCAAGATTGAGGTGCGCTTTAGGGACAGCCGCGAAGTTCACCAGTCGGTACGCAAGGCGCTGGAGGACACGCTGTCTAGTCCCCGCGCCTCGCCCCTTCCGACCGCGCCCGGCTTGGCTGCCGCTGACAGTGGCTTTGAGGCTCAGGTGAGGTTAAACAGCGCAGCCACTGCGCTGGGCTTGGAGAGCGATGCAAGCGGCACCAATCCGGGCTACCAGCCTCGCTTGCCATGGGGCGCAGCTGCTGGGTTAATGGTTGCCCAATCCACTGCGGCCTGGGCCGGCCAACCGGGACAAGCGAGCGACGGCTGGGGTCCTTGGATTTCAACCCGTCAAAGCACCGATGCAAAACCAACTGAACAGGCTGACTTGGACGATTGGCCACTTGGTCGCGCCCTGGCGCAGCTGCACGGCATTTATATCCTTGCGCAGAATCAACACGGGCTGGTGATTGTTGACATGCACGCTGCACATGAACGAATCGTGTACGAGCGGCTCAAGCGCCAATGGCGTATGCCGTTGGTCAAAGAGCAGCGCGACGCAAGTCCTGCGCCTGAGGAAACGACTGGTCATGACGCCTCGCACCCACGACCGCGCGCTGAGGGCGGGTTGCCTTCGCAGCCTTTGTTGATCGCGCACAGCTTTGCGGCCTCACCGGTCGAGATGGCGACGGCCCAGGCGCACCAATCAACCTTGAGTGCGCTGGGTCTGGATGTGACTGCCTTGACCGCACAGTCCTTGGCAATCCGAGCGATACCCAGCAGCCTGGCCGATGCCAACGCCATCGACCTGGTGCGTAGCGTGCTGGCGGATTTATCTCAACATGAGGCCAGCTTTGTGGTGGAGCGTGCCCATGACGAATTGTTGGCCAGCATGGCCTGTCACGGTGCTGTTCGGGCTAACCGCCAGCTAACGATTCCAGAAATGAATGCCTTGCTGCGGCAAATGGAAACCACAGAACGAGCCGACCAGTGCAACCATGGCAGGCCTACGTGGCGCCAAATCAGCATTAAAGAGTTGGATGCACTCTTCCTTCGCGGGCGCTGACCCCACAGTCACCCCGCGCGAACTGGCGCGGGGAATCCTGAAGCCCTCTTAACTCAGCGCGTTTGCGCCACTCGATTTGGGTTCTGGGACCAGCATTTCCACCTTCATCTGCTGACGCAACAACTGGTAATAGGCTTCGGCTTCGGCAGCAGACCATAGGCGGCGGTATTGGTCCCTTCCGCTTTGGGCCAGGTCTTTCTTGCTTTCGTCTCGCGCCAGGACCTTGTTCACCTTCACCACAGCATAAGCGCCGCCTGGCAAGTCCACACCAAGAAAGGCTGGTAATTTTTGGGCATCTGCGCGAAGCGCAGCGCTTACGATCGTCAATTCCACCTTTTCCGGCTGATCGCGGGAAACAATGACCTCTGCAACCTTGGGTGCCGATTGCGCAGACTGCGTCCATGCCGCGAGCTTTTCTGCACCCTCTTTTTTGGCCAGCTCAGCAGCCGCCTTGGCAATCCAGCGCGCACGCACTTGCTCTTTGACTTCCTTCAGGTCCAGGGTCCGAGCCGCTTGGTAGCTCACGATTCGGCCTGAGGCCAACTGGTTGGCGCCCGTCTCAATAGCCTGGGTGTTATGCTTTTTTTCCAATGCATCAGGGGTAAACAGGGCGGTCAAAAATTTCTCGTTCGCCAAGACGCCAGCACTGTTCGGACCAGGCCTGCGGCCGACACCATCGGCGCTGCGGATTTCGAGCTTGAGTTTGTCGGCCACTGGCTTGAGACTGTCCGATTGTTCGTAAACCGTGTTGGTGAATTGCTCGGCAACCTCGGCAAATTTTCGCTGTGCCTGCTGAGATTTCAGATCAGACTCGATCGACGCGCGCAGATCTTCAAAACTCTTTTGCTTGGGCACTTTGACGTCCGTCAGCATGATGATGTGGTAGCCAAAATCCGATTCGACGACCTCACTGATGTCGCCTTTTTTCATGGCAAACACCGCATCTTCAAAAGGTTTGACCATAGCACCGCGGCTAAAGAAGTCCAGGTCACCACCGTTTGTCGCTGAGCCTGGGTCCTCAGAGTTCTTTTTAGCTGCTGCACCAAAGGTTGCAGGCGCCGCGCGCACTTCTTTAAGAATGGCCTGTGCCCGGGCTTTTGCCTTCTGCCGATCACCCTCAGGCGCCGACTTGGCAGCGTTAATCAAAATATGGCTGGCGCGACGCTCCTCTTTACCGCTTAAGCGTTGAGCGTTTTGATCAAAATAAGCTTTCAGATCCGCTTCAGAGATTTGAATCGTCTTTTTAACTGCCTCAAGGTCCAGAGTGACATACTCAATTTTGGCCTGCTCTGGCGCCAGAAACTGAGCGGAGTTGTTCTTGTAATAGGCATTCAGGTCCTCTTCTGTTGGCGCAACTTTGCCACTGAAATCCTCGGGTTTGAAGCGAATGACTTCGATCGCCCGCCGCTCAAAAAAAGCGTTCAGACTGACGTCGGCAACACCAGGGTTGGTCAGTGCGCTGGCGATCACACCACCCTCCACCTGCTGCTGTGAAATCTCCTGACGAACACCGTTCTCGAAGCCCTCAGGTGTTAAACCCTGGCTGGCCGCGAGCTGGCGGTAGCGGTCCATGTCAAGCTTGCCATCGGCTTTTCGCAGTGCCGCAATGCCTGGGTCCTCTTGCAAAAAGCGGGCTAAACGAGCATCGCTCGTCATTAGCCGCCCCTGCTCGGCTGCAGCTGCCAGCACACGCTGGCGTACCAACTGCTGCAAGGTCGCGTAGCGGGCCACTTCAGAATCCAGAAATGCGGGGTCAAGGTTTGGCGAGCTGGCGCGAATGCGATCGACCTGATTGCGATGGGCGGCATCCCACTGCGATTGGGTGATGTCTTGACCACCGACACGTGCCACAGGGTTTTCCTGCTGGCGCATGTTTGTGTAGCCATCGATGCCGAACAGCACAAAAGATGGAATGATCAAAAGAACCAACACAGCCATCATGATCTTGGTGTGCTTTCGAATCATTTCGAACATACGCTAACTCTCCAGAACAAACACAAAAAAAGGCGAACCGAGTTCGCCTGTCACAATTTTGGTGGGTGATGACGGGCTCGAACCGCCGACCTACGCCTTGTAAGGGCGCCGCTCTACCAACTGAGCTAATCACCCGGCTGGGCCGTCAATTCAGCGCATCTTTCAGCGCTTTGCCGGGCCGAAACTTGGGAACCTTGGCCGCCTCAATTCTAATCGACGCCCCTGTGCGTGGGTTGCGTCCTACCCGCTCAGAGCGGCTACCCGAGGTGAAAGTCCCAAAGCCAACCAGGGTCACGCTATCGCCCTTTTTCAGCGCGACCTCAATACCCTTGAGCGCCGCCTCCAGCGCACGGGACGCTATCGCCTTGGGAACATCAGCGTCTTGCGCAATGCAATCGATCAACTCAGTCTTATTCATGATGGGGGCCTGTCATCCTCTTTTGAATGCTCGATTCAATGCTGCTCATCAAACCGATGCTCTATTGCTTGCTTGTTTTTCTAATTGGGTTTGCAGTGCACTGGGCGAGCGATGATTCTAGCCATAGGATTTGGCCCTACACCCAGATCACGCTTCACACCCGAAAAACAGATGCGATCACCCTGGCAATCGGTTTGACAAGGCACCTATCCTTCAGGCTGCCAACAGCTGCTCTGCAATGGCCTGCCCCATGGCCGAGGTGCTGCCTGTCCCGCCAACGTCGGGCGTCTTCGGTGCCCGAGACCCTGGCGTAAGAACCTGCTCGATAGCCTGCAATATCGCATCGTGCGCAGGTCGAAAGCCAAAAAAGTCCAGCATCATCGCGCCACTCCAAATCTGGCCAATCGGGTTGGCTATACCTTTGCCGTAAATATCAGGCGCTGACCCATGCACCGGTTCGAACAGGGACGGAAACTTGCGCTCGGGGTTGAGGTTGGCGCTGGGCGCGATCGCAATAGTGCCCGTACATGCCGGGCCCAGATCGCTGAGGATGTCACCAAACAAATTGCTCCCCACCACCACGTCGAAATAATCGGGGCGCTGTACGAAATGGGCGGTCAGGATGTCGATGTGAAATTTGTCAACTTTGACATCGGGGTACAGCTTGGCCATGGCCTCGACACGTTCGTCCCAATAAGGCATGGTGATGGCAATGCCATTGGACTTGGTGGCGCTGGTTAAATGTTTTTTGGGCCGTGAACGAGCCAACTCAAAGGCGTATTTCAAAATTCGATCCACGCCCGCGCGCGACATCACGGTCTCTTGCATCACCAGTTCTCGATCGGTACCTGGGTACATGCGTCCGCCAATACTGGAGTACTCCCCTTCGGTGTTCTCGCGAACAATGACCATATCGATTTCGCCAGGGGCGCGCGTGCTACCGTCACGACGCACCACAGGAGCAGTGATGCCCGGCATCAACTTGGCAGGGCGCACACTGGCGTACTGATCGAACTCGCGGCGAAACTGAATCAGCGAGCCCCACAGGGAAACGTGATCCAGCATTTTTTCTGGCCAGCCAACCGCACCAAAGTAAATCGCATCGTGCCCGCCAATCAGTTCTTTCCAGTTATCGGGCAGCATCTTGCCGTGCTTTTCATAGTACTCCCAGCATGAAAAGTCAAAATGATCAAACTGCAGCGACAGTCCGAATTTTTTCTCAGCGGCTTTCAAAACCCGGATACCTTCTGGCATCACTTCTTTGCCGATGCCATCGCCTGCGATGACCGCTATTTTTTTAGTCTGCATTGAATTCTCAATCTACTTTTGAAACACGCGCACGAATCTCTGGCACGGCTTTGCGCAGGTAGTAACCCATAGACCAAATCGTCAGCAGGGCTGCCAGCCAGATCAACCAAAAGCCCCATACCCGTGTATTGATCAGGTCAAAGAGCATGCCGTCATACAGCAAAAACGGGATGGCCACCATTTGGGCGGTGGTCTTGAACTTGCCCACCATATGCACCGCTACGCTACGCGATGCGCCGATCTGCGCCATCCATTCGCGCAGGGCGGAAATCGCGATTTCCCGGCCAATGATGATGAGGGCGACGAAAACGTCCGCACGGCCCAGATTCACCAGCACCAGCACGCAAGCACAAACCAGAATTTTGTCGGCTACCGGATCCAAAAAAGCGCCAAATGCGGACATTTGGTTGAGTCGCCGCGCCAGATAACCATCAAGCCAATCGGTGGCTGCAAAAACCACAAACAAGGTGGTCGCCAACAGGTTTTGGGTCGCGGTCTCAATGGGCAAGTAAAACACCAGCACGATCATAGGAATCGCCACGATGCGAGCCCAGGTCATGATGGTGGGAACTGTCAGGAACATGGTTTCATTGTGACACGTCAGCCCTAAATAAAGGCCAACGTTTCAGCGCAAAGTCCGATAGATTTCCTGTGCCAATTCCACAGAAATGCCCTCGACTTTGGCCAAATCCTCGACCGAAGCCATGGCGACCCCACGCAGTCCACCAAAGCGCTGAAGCAGTTTTGCGCGCCGTTTGGGCCCAACGCCAGCGATGTCCTCGAGCTTGCTCGCGCCCGTCCTGACCCGGGCCCTGGCCGCGCGCATGCCGGTGATCGCAAAGCGGTGGGCTTCGTCGCGGATTTGCGCCACCAGCATGAGCGCCGCCGAGTCCTTGCCCAGGTAAACCTTCTCTCTTTCATCGGCAAACACCAATTCTTCCAGCCCCACGCGACGCCCTTCCCCTTTTTCCACGCCAACCAGCCTGGAGATATCCAAGCCCAGGCTTTCGAAAACCTCTCGGGCAATCGAAATCTGGCCCTTCCCGCCGTCAATCAACACCAGATCGGGCATCGCCAGCGTCTTTTGCGCCTCCGGTTTCGCATCTTGCCCCAGAGCAAGCAATTTGCCGTAGCGCCGCATCAAGACCTGCCGCATGGCCGCATAGTCATCGCCAGGCGTAATGCCTTCGATGGTGTAGCGCCGGTATTCACCCGCCTGCATCTTGTGGTTCTGGTACACCACGCAGGAGGCCTGCGTGGATTCGCCGCCGGTATGCGACACATCAAAGCACTCCACACGCAGAGCCTCCAGCCGATCGTGGGCCAAATCCAGGGCGTCCACCAAGGCCCGGGTTCGCGCGATCTGGGAACCCTCTTCAGCCAACAATCGATTCAACTGAATCTGGGCGTTGGTCATCGCCATATCCAACCAGACGCGTCTTTGCTCCCTGGGCTGATGGACTGCAAGTACCTTGACGCCAGTTTGTTCCTGCAGCGCGTCAAGCAAACCCTGACGCACGGGTGCGCTAACCACCAGCGATGGGGGCATGGGTACCTGAAGGTAGTGCTGCGATAAAAAAGCTTCCAGGATCACAGACTCCAGGCTGGGCCGGGTGGCAGATTCTGAAAGTGAGGTATTGAGCTCGGACTGAATTTCCTCGTCCACATGCGACGGAAAATAGGCCCGGTCACCCAAATGGCGCCCACCCCGCACCATGGCCAGGTTCACGCAGGCGCGACCGCCCGTGAATTTCACCGCAAGAATATCGACATCTCGATCATGTACCGTATCTACCGACTGCTGGTGTAATACCGCATTGAGAGCGCTGATCTGATTGCGCAATTCAGCAGCCATCTCGAATTCCAGCCGCTCTGAGTGCGCCATCATCCGCTGCTCCAGATCCTGCACCAGGCTCATGGAGTCTCCGTTCAGGAACTTTTCAGCGTCAGCGAGTTGGGCGCGGTAGTCGCAGGTAGATATCAAGCCAACACATGGGCCGCTGCAGCGTTTGATCTGAAACAGCAGACAGGGGCGGGTGCGGTGTTTGAACACCGCGTCCTCACAGGTGCGCAAACGAAATACTTTTTGCATGAGCACGATCGCTTCTTTCACAGCGAAGGCACTCGGGTAAGGTCCAAAGTACTGGTGTTTTTTTTCAACCGCACCCCGGTAGTACGACACCCGGGGGAACTGACCTGGATCGGCCGCCCCTGACTGCCCGGGCCCGTCAGCGCCCTGGCGGGATGCAGACACCAAGGCCGAAATCTTCAGATAGGGATAGCTTTTGTCGTCCCGAAACAAGATGTTGTAGCGAGGATTCAGCGCTTTGATCAGGTTGTTCTCGAGAAGCAGCGCCTCCGCTTCAGAGCGAACAACCGTGGTCTCCAAACGCACAATCTTGCTCACCATGTGCCCAATACGGGTGCCGTCATGGGTCTTCTGGAAATAGCTCGATACACGCTTTTTCAGGCTGTTGGCTTTGCCAACGTAGAGCAACAGGTCATCCCCATCGAAATACCGGTACACCCCCGGCAAATTGGGCAGCGCCGCAACCTGGCGTAACAAAGCATCGGGTGGCGCGGTATCTGAGCAAGCGCTCGCCGCCGGGGTGCCCCCCCCGCTTGGGGTGGGCGTTACAGCGGCCGGTTTATGCGGTCGCGCGCGCCGCGATTGGCCTTGCGGTGAGTCGGAAGTGGCGTCGGACATGTGTCTTATTGTGGACAATCTCGCCCGTGAAAAAAGAAAAACCGGCGAAGAGGCTCAGATGGGCCATTTTCTGCCATGTGATCGACAACTGGGGTGACCTTGGTGTGTGCTGGCGCCTGGCCACTAACCTGGCGATGCTGGGTCAACAGGTTCGGTTGTTCGTCGACGACGATCGCCCCTTGGCCTGGATGGCGCCAAACGGCGCACAGGATATCGAGTTGGTCAACTGGCCTGGCGACCAAATGCTGCCTGCGGCATGTTTGGCGCCTGAGCGTATGGACGATGTGGTCATCGAAGCGTTCGGGTGTACATTGCCGCAGGCTTACCTGGCGGTATTCGCAGCCAACGGTGGCAGACAGGCACTCCTGGCTGCCAACTGGCTCAATGTGGAATACCTCAGCGCAGAGCCCTACGCCAAACGATGCCACGCCCTGCCCTCCCCGGTGTCCGCAGGACCTGGTGCAGGGCTGGCGAAATATTTTTTCTACCCCGGGTTTGTGCCAGGCACTGGCGGCTTACTGCGAGAGCCAGACCTGATCAAGCGGCGCAAAGCCTTTCGCCGCAGCAGATGGCTACACGCTCGCGGCGTGCACTGGGACGGGAAAACGCTCGTCAGCCTCTTTTGTTACGAAACGCCTAGGCTGCTCGACTTGTTATCGAGCCTAGCCGCAGGAGAGAAAGCGGTAGTGCTTCTGGTTTGTGCTGGCCGCGGCGCACAAGCGGTGAAGCGTGCCCTGAAGCTGCCAGATGCCGCTGAGCAGGCCCAACCCTCTCCTCAGCTTGAGATCATCTTTCTGCCGCCTTTGAGCCAGAACGACTTTGACCGCCTGCTTTGGTCATGCGACCTCAATTTTGTTCGTGGTGAAGATTCATTGACGCGGGCACTGTGGGCAGGAAAACCATTTGTCTGGCAAATCTATCCCCAAACAGACGACGCGCACAAGGTTAAGCTCCATGCCTTTTTAGACTGGATGCAGGCCCCTGACAGCCTACGGGCGATGCAGGCGCAATGGAATGAAGTCGACACCACCGCCTGGGCAGGATCCGCTTGGCTGGGCGATCAGGTGCTGCGAACCTGGAAGGCCAACAGTGTGCAAGCCCGAAAACGCCTGCTAGGTCAGCCGGACTTGGCAAGCCAATTGCTGCAATTCGTCTGGGGTGATGCAACCAGAGCAGAAAAGCCCATCAGGGAAAAGCCGAATCGCCATTGATGGGCGCTCGCTGACAGGCCAGCTACGCTTGCACGGTCAATCTGCCAGGCACAACCCGCTGTGCGCGACAAAGTCAATAGCCACATGAGTGGCGAAGTCGCCTAAAATACTGGGCTTTGCAACCGCCCAGGCCCTGGTGTTAGGCGGTGAACCGGTCCCGAGCTGCCCCGCGGTAGCCCCAACTCACACACCTATCATGAAAATCGCTCAAGAAATTCGCGCTGGTAACGTCATCATGCAGGGCAAAGACCCTATGGTCGTCCTCAAGACCGAGTACAGCCGTGGTGGTCGCAATTCCGCCACCGTTCGCATGAAGCTCAAAAGCCTGATTGCCAACTTCAACACGGAAGTCGTGTTCAAGGCTGATGACAAGATGGAGCAAATCATTCTGGATAAGAAGGAATGCACTTACTCCTATTTCGCTGACCCAATGTACGTGTGCATGGATGAAGAGTACAACCAGTACGAGGTTGAGGCCGAAAACATGGGCGATGCCTTGAATTACCTGGAAGACGGCATGCCAGTGGAAGTGGTGTTCTACGACGGTAAGGCGATTTCGGTGGAATTGCCCACCAGCGTTGTGCGTGAGGTCACCTGGACCGAGCCGGCCGTCAAAGGCGACACCTCGGGCAAAGTGCTCAAGCCAGCCAAAATTGCCACAGGTTTCGAGGTTGGCGTGCCCATCTTCGTCGCACAGGGCGACAAAATCGAAATTGACACGCGCACTGGCGAGTACCGCAAGCGGGTGTAAGCCTGGCGCTTCTTAGAAAAACTTAGAAAAGCTCCCTCGAGGGAGCTTTTTTTATGCGGGCATCGCAACGCCCTGCGGGGTAGTAGGTTTGATCGCCAAAAGAATCGCTTGGTTTGCGCAAGTAGTACAGTTTTGGGTGTAGGCTAGTGCCATGAGCGCCAAGCGATCACCAGCCCGCAGACCCCACACCGCTGCAGACAGCCCAGCTGCCGCAGAGGCTAAGGTCTCGCGCTTGGCGGTTCGAAAAGTTCTCATCGACACCTACCATGAAAACGTGGCCTATTTGCACCGGCAATGCCCGTTTTACCGGGCTGAAGGCTTTACAGCCCTGTCCAAAATTGAAGTGCGATCCAATGGCAAAAGCATTCTGGCAACCATCAATGTGGTGGACGATGCGCAATTGGTGAGCGAGCATGATTTAGGCCTCTCGCTTGGCGCTTTCAAACAACTCGGTGTGGACGCCG
>JAURGS010000075.1 GCA_030833685.1 Rhodoferax sp.
TGGCAACTTACATGGAAAAAACAGAAGCCATGAAGTCCAAAATCAAGTCGGCACTGATGTATCCAATTGCCGTCCTGAGCGTGGCCTTCATCGTGACATCGGTGATCATGATTTTCGTCGTCCCGGCTTTCAAGGAAGTGTTCAGCAACTTTGGCGCGGACCTACCAGGCCCTACGCTGATGGTGATCGCCATGAGCGAATTTTTTGTCCAATACTGGTACTTAATTTTTGGTGGACTCGGTGGTGGCCTGTATTTCTTCATGCAAGCCTGGCGACGCAATAAAAAGGTCCAGATCTTCATGGACCGACTCATGCTCAAGTTGCCAATTTTTGGTGTGATGGTTGAAAAGTCCTGTGTGGCACGGTGGACGCGTACGCTCTCAACCATGTTTGCCGCCGGCGTGCCACTGGTTGAGGCGCTGGATTCGGTGGGTGGCGCTTCGGGCAACTATGTGTATGAAAGTGCGACTGTCAAAATTCAACAGGACGTAACAAGCGGTATGGCTCTGACCACGGCCATGACCAACGTCAACATCTTCCCTTCCATGGTTTTGCAGATGTGCGCGATTGGTGAGGAGTCGGGCTCGATTGACCACATGCTGGGCAAGTCCGCGGACTTTTACGAGTCTGAAGTGGACGACATGGTGGCCGGTATTTCGAGCCTGATGGAGCCCATCATCATTGTGGTGCTGGGCACTGTGATTGGCGGCATCGTGGTGGCCATGTACCTGCCAATCTTCAAGCTCGGGCAAGTGGTTTAAGCCGGCTTTAGCATGCCACCCAACGGTTGCAGATCACTGCCCTGTAAACGGGCGATGGCCCCTCGGCCGATTCCCCGCAGCTTCGCGATTGCATGAACAGTTCGGCACAACTGCTGCTTGATCAAGGTCCGTGGCTGGGCGTCGCCCTCTTTTGCGTGCTGGGTCTGATGATCGGCAGTTTTCTCAATGTGGTGATTTACCGGCTCCCAGTCATGATGCACGCCCAATGGGAAGCCGAATGTGCGCATTTGCATGACAGCCCAGTGGAGGATCCACCCACGTTCAACCTCTGGGTGCCTCGATCAAGATGCATGAAATGCCAGCACACGTTGTCCTGGCGTGAAAACATCCCCGTCCTGAGTTTCCTGATGCAAGCAGGTAGGTGTCGGCATTGCGCAGCGCCGATCAGCAAGCGCTATCCCATGATAGAGATTGCCACAGCTGTGATCTTCGGTCTTTGCGCGTCGCGTTGGGGTGTTGGCCTGAACGCTTTGGTGTGGAGCGGTTTCGCCAGTGCCGTGCTCGCCTTGGCCCTGATTGACTGGGATACCACTTACCTGCCAGACGACATCACCTTACCGCTGTTATGGGCTGGCCTGATCGCCGCGTGGGTTGGGGTAACGCCCGTTCAAGCCGAGGACGCCATCGCTGGTGCAGCCCTGGGCTACCTATTTTTGTGGGCGATCTATTGGGGCTTCAAGCTGCTCACAGGCAAAGAGGGCATGGGCTACGGAGATTTCAAGCTGTTTGCTGCGCTTGGCGCTTGGTTTGGCTGGCAGGCGCTGCTTCCAATCATCCTCATGGCCTCAATCATTGGCACCCTGGTTGGACTGGTCATGAAATTCAACGCTAAGTTGCGGGACGGTGCTTACATTCCTTTCGGCCCTTTTCTGGCGGGTGCGGGGCTCACAGCCATGTGGCTCGAGCCTGCTGGCCTGCTTCGCTTGCTGGGCCTGTGATGCCGATGCCCTTACCCCAGCGCAACGGCGTGCTGCGCCTGGGCTTAACAGGAGGCATCGGCAGCGGCAAATCAACTGTGGCCCAGATGCTCTCTTCCCATGGCGCCGCGGTGATCGACGCCGATGCACTGTCGCGTGAACTCACTGCCAGCGGCGGGCGAGCCATGCCTGCGATCCAGAAAAAATTTGGCGCCGACTTCGTCGACAAACACGGGGCACTGGAGCGTGCCCGCATGCGGGATTTGGTTTTTCGGGATCCGCAAGCCAAAAAAATGCTCGAGTCAATCATTCACCCATTGGTCGGCGCAGAGACGGATAAGCGCGCCAAGGCCCACGAGGCAGCTGGCATATCCTGCCTGGTATTTGACGTCCCTCTGTTGGTGGAATCAACGCATTGGCGAGGCAAAGTGCACCGAGTCCTGGTGGTGGACTGCGAGCCCGCCACCCAAGTACAGCGCGTCATGGCGCGAAGTGGTTTGAGTCCGATCGAGGTGGAATCCATCGTGGCTAAACAAGCCAGCAGGCTCGAACGGCTGAAAGCCGCTGATGCGGTGGTGTACAACGACAAGCTTTCTTTGACCGAACTTGAGGCGCAGGTTACTCTACTGGCCAGCTACTTCGGGCTATCATCTGGGCCTTAGGCCGACACTGTTTTTCCCAGCTTAGCGTGATCCTTTACGAATACCCCTTGCACGAGCGTGTCAGAACCTATTTGAGGCTCGAGCAACTCTTTAAGCGCCTGTCTACATTGAGCGGGCGCACCGATGCCATCGATCACCATTTTGCGCTGGCTTCGATGTTTGAGACGCTTGACGTCGCGGCGCGTGCTGATCTCAAATCCGATCTCCTGAAAGATCTCGACCGGCAAAAAAACCTCTTGCAAGCTTTCAGGGGCAACCCTGCCATATCGGAGTCGGTGTTAGACGACACGCTGACCAAAGTAGACCAGACCTTTGAGGCGCTAAGCAACCAGAACGGAAAAGCGGGTCAAGCCCTGATCGACAACGATTGGCTCATGACCATTCGCAGCCGAATTGCCATACCCGGGGGAACCTGCGAGTTTGACCTGCCAAGCTACCATACTTGGCAACATGCACCTGCGTCAGTCAGGCAATCGGACTTGGCTGATTGGGCGACCTCGTTGCAGCCGCTCAAGCGCTCAGTCAACGTATTGCTCAAGCTCATGCGCGACACCGGTGCCCCGCAAAAGGTCATGGCGACAGGCGGGCAATTTCAGCTCAATCTACCGCAGGGCCGAGCCTATTTGCTGGTACGACTGGGTCTCGATGAAGCGCTAGGTCTATCACCGGAACTCAGTGGCAACCGGCTGATGGTCTCTATCCGGCTCATGCGCCAGGGCGAAGATAAAAGGTCTCACCCGACCAACGAAGACACGACCATGGAACTGGCGCTTTGCGCATGAACGCGCCACAAAGCACCCCAGCCCGCACGCAGGAACGCACCGTACGCTGCCCGGGGTGTGGTGGCCAGAGTCTTTACAGCCCAGCCAATGCTTACCGGCCCTTTTGCAGCGAGCGGTGTAAAAAAATCGATCTCGGGGCCTGGGCCAGTGAACAGTTCGCAGTCGCGATCAAAACCGAATCCAGCCTGCTCGACCCCGACTTGGGTTGACCCTGTCGGCTTACTGCAAGAAGCCTTTAGCCTGAAGTCTCAGACTCTTGCCGTAACCAATCCAGGACTGGCAGTGTTCCAGGCAATACAGGCTGCACGGCTACGGGCAATTGCTCCCAGGCGTACTGCTGGGACTCACGCATCAGAAGCCGTCCTGTCCAGCTGAACACCTTGCAAAAGTGCAATTGAACCAGTGCATGGGGGTAATCCACCACGCTGGAGCGCCAAAGCTGCGCCTGCTCAATGCGCACGCCGAGCTCTTCAAACAATTCCCGCCTGAGCGCTTGTTGCACCGACTCCCCAGCCTCGACCTTGCCGCCAGGGAATTCCCAGTAACCGGCATAAGCTTTGCCAGCAGGTCGGCTGGTCAGCAGAAATTGCCCGTCGTCCCGAATGAGGATTCCCACCGCCACATCAATCATCGGGCGCTCGGTGCCGCCCAAGCGGGGCTGCTGTGGGTCCGCCACAAGCGCAGGCGAATCAGACCGCCCCTGGATCATGCCCTGATCAAATGGCGTGCTGCCCCGCGTAGTCGCGGGCAAACTGGTAAGCCACGCGCCCACTGCGCGAACCACGCTCTAGCGCCCAGACCAGCGCCGCAGGACGCGCTTGTTCAATCGCTTTGGCATCGACGCCCATAGCGCTGAGCCACTGTGCCACGATGGTCAGGTATTCGTCTTGGCTGAAGGGATAAAAGCTGACCCACAGGCCAAAGCGCTCGGAGAGCGAAATCTTCTCCTCTACGCCTTCGCCCGGATGCACCTCGCCATCGTCTGTATGGGTGTAGCTCAGGTTTTCTTTCATGTACTCTGGCAACAGGTGGCGCCGGTTGCTGGTGGCATAAATCAGCACATTTGCAGTGGTTGCGGATACCGAACCGTCCAATATCGACTTGAGCGCCTTGTAGCCAGGCTCGCCATCTTCAAAACTCAGGTCATCACAATAGACAATGAATTTCTCTGGCCGATCGGATACCAGCGCAATGATGTCGGGAAGATCTGTCAGATCTGCTTTATCCACCTCAATCAGGCGCAAGCCCTTACTGGCATATTCGTTCAGGCAGGCCTTGATCAGCGAGGACTTACCCGTGCCACGCGCGCCTGTTAGCAACATGTTGTTGGCAGGAAGTCCGCTGACGAACTGCAAAGTATTGCGCGTTACTTTTTCCTTTTGTGGCTCGATCTCTTTTAAGTCTGTCAGCCGGGTGCCAGAGACATGCAAAACCGGCTCAAGGCGGGCGTAATACTGACCCAGTTTGCGGTACCGGTAGGCAGGCGACAAGCCCCAGTCAGGCGCTTGAAGCGGTTGCGGCAAGACGCGCTCGATCAAATTGATCAGGTGCTCAGCCCGTGACAGCAGATGTTCAAGCGCGGCACTCATGAGCGGTAATCTGCGTTAATGGAGACGTAGTCATGGCTCAAATCACAAGTCCAGACTGTCTGCGAGCAAGAGCCACGGCCCAAAGCCACCCGCACCAGAATCTCGCTTTGTTTCATCACCCGCTGCCCATCCTCCTCACGGTAGTCGGGGTGACGACCGCCCTGGACGACCACATGCACGTCATCAAGAAATAAATCAATGCCGGCTTGGTCCAGGTCATCAACACCGGCGTATCCCACTGCCGCCAAAATACGTCCCAAGTTGGGGTCACTGGCAAAAAAAGCGGTTTTTACCAAAGGCGAGTGTGCAATGGCATAAGCGACCTGCCGGCACTCCTGCTCAGTGAGACCCCCATCGATCTGAACAGTGATGAATTTGGTGGCGCCCTCACCGTCTCGCACAATGGCTTGAGCCAGTTGACGCGCTACGCTTAGCATGGCTTCAAGCAAGGCCCGCCCCGATGGGCTGGAAAGGGAGTCGATTCTGGCGTTACCGGCCTTGTTGGTGGCAACCACGACAAACGAGTCGTTGGTCGATGTGTCACCATCAATGGTCACACGGTTGAAAGAGCCGTCTGCGAGCTCCTTGGCCAGCTGCGCCATCAAAGCTTGGCTGACAACAGCATCTGTGGCCAGGAACCCAAGCATCGTGGCCATGTTGGGGCGAATCATGCCCGCACCTTTGCTGATGCCTGAAATGCTCACGGTTACCCCGTCGATCGTCACCTGGGTACCAAAGGCCTTGGGCTGCGTGTCTGTGGTCATGATGCCCTGGGCAGCACGCAACCAGTTGCCGGGCTTGGCGTCGGCAATCGCCGCGGCCAAGCCAGCCTCGATGCGCTCAACGGGTAAGGGCTCCATGATCACACCCGTCGAAAACGGCAAAATTTGGCGTGGGCTCAGGCCTAGATGCGAGGCCAGCGCCTCGCAACTGCGCTGGGCCCTGAGCATGCCATCCGCGCCAGTGCCAGCGTTTGCATTACCGGTGTTAATCACCATGGCGCGAACGCCTGCGTCCGTCTGCAGGTGGTCGCGACAAATTTGAACAGGAGCCGCACAGTAGCGGTTCTGGGTGAACACGCCGCCCACACTGGCGCCCTTGTCCAGCAAAATGACAGTCAGGTCCTTGCGCCCCGATTTGCGTATACCTGCCTCCGTTACGCCGATGCGCATGCCAGCGATAGGAAACAGGCTGGATTCATCGGGCAGTGCTAAGTTAACGGGCATGGCCGCTCTCCTGAATTAAACCAATTTGCCGTGGCAATGTTTGTATTTTTTTCCACTGCCACAGGGACAGGCATCATTGCGACCGACTCTTGGGACCTGCGCAACCACAGTGGACTCATCCAACGTCGTCTGCACTTCACCCGTTTCGGTGGGCGCGCTGTAGGTAACGTTACTGATGCGTTCACCACGGTTTTCCATCTCTTGCGCCGCTTTTTGAGCCTCATCATTTGACTGAATGCGCACGGTCATCAACACCTTGGTGACCTCATTCTTGACCGCATCGAGCATCTGGCCAAAGAGCTCAAAGGCCTCGCGCTTGTACTCTTGCTTGGGCTGTTTCTGGGCATAACCCCGCAAATGAATACCCTGACGCAAGTAGTCGAGCGCGCTGAGGTGATCACGCCAATTGCTGTCCATGCTTTGGAGCAAAACCATGCGCTCAAATTGCGTGAACTGCTCTGATCCGACCAGCGCCACCTTGGCATCGAAGGCCTCATCGGCCTTGGCGCAGACCGTGGTCACAATGTCCTCGTCTGTGATAGCACTGGAAGCCTCGACCTGCCCTTTCAAATCCAGCTCCAGCTGCCAGTCTGACTTCAAGGTCTGCTCAAGAGCCGGTACGTCCCACTGCTCTTCGATCGACTCCACGGGAACGAACTGGCGTACCAGGTCTTCGAAACACCCTGCACGCAGCGCCTGCACCTGGGCACTCAAGTCGGCTGCATCCAAAATCTCATTGCGCTGCTGGTAAATCACCTTACGCTGGTCGTTGGCGACATCGTCGTATTCCAGCAGCTGCTTGCGAATATCAAAGTTTCTGGCCTCAACCTTGCGCTGGGCGCTCTCGATAGAGCGCGTCACGATGCCAGCCTCGATGGCCTCCCCCTCGGGCATCTTCAAACGATCCATGATGGCTTTAACGCGTTCACCAGCAAAAATCCGCATCAAGGCATCATCAAGGCTCAGGTAAAAGCGCGATGAGCCCGGGTCACCTTGACGGCCAGAGCGACCACGCAGCTGGTTATCGATGCGACGGGACTCGTGCCGCTCAGTCGCAATGATGCGTAAGCCACCCAAGCCCACAACATGCTCGTGGTCGGTATTCCACTGGTCTCGAAGGGCAGCAATCTTGGCGCTCTTTTGGGCCGAATCAAGCGCCGCGTCGCTCTCGATATCTGCCAGCGCCTTGCTGATGTTGCCCCCAAGCACAATGTCCGTACCGCGGCCGGCCATATTGGTTGCAATCGTGATCATTTGGGCGCGACCCGCCTGCGCCACGATCTCCGCCTCCCGCGCATGCTGCTTGGCGTTAAGAACTTGATGTGGCAATTTCGCGCGGTTAAGCAGCTCTGAGATTACCTCTGAGTTTTCGATCGACGTTGTGCCTACCAGCACCGGCTGGCCTCGTTCATGGCACTCTCGGATGTCGGCAATAGCCGCAGCGTACTTCTCGTCCGTTGTTTTGTAGACCCGGTCAAGTTGATCGTCGCGGCGGCTGGGTTTGTTGGGCGGAATCACCACCGTCTCCAGGCCATAAATTTCCTGAAATTCGTACGCCTCGGTGTCCGCTGTGCCCGTCATACCCGCCAGTTTGTTGTACAGGCGGAAATAGTTTTGGAAGGTGATTGACGCCATGGTCTGGTTTTCAGGCTGAATCGCCACACCTTCCTTGGCTTCAACGGCCTGGTGCAGGCCGTCGCTCCAACGCCGCCCGCTCATCAGGCGGCCCGTGAATTCGTCAACGATCACAATCTCGCCCGCCTGCACCACGTAATGCTGATCCTTGTGGTAGAGGTGCGTTGCACGCAAGGCCGCGTACAAATGGTGCATCAGCGTGATATTGCTTGGGTCGTAGAGGCTTGCCCCCTCTGGTATCAAACCCATGCCAGAAAGGATTCGTTCCGCGTTCTCATGCCCGCGCTCGGTTAGGTAGACCTGCCGGGTCTTTTCGTCGAGCGTGAAATCACCTTCCTTGACAATACCTTCGCCGGTTCGCGGGTCGGCCTCGCCGATCTGGACCTCAAGCTTAGGGACTGCGGTGTGGATCGCCTGGTACAGCGCAGTCTGGTCCTCCGCCTGTCCACTGATGATGAGCGGCGTGCGCGCCTCATCAATCAGAATGGAGTCGACCTCGTCCACGATGGCATAGTTCAGTGGCCGCTGGACACGGTCAGCCGCCTCGTAAACCATGTTGTCGCGCAGGTAATCAAAACCGAATTCGTTATTGGTGCCGTAAGTGATATCGGATTTATAAGCCGCCTGCTTGTCTTCGCGCGACAAATTGGGCAGGTTGACCCCCACGCTCAGGCCCAAAAAGTTATACAGGGTGCCCATCCACTGTGCGTCGCGACCGGCCAGGTAATCATTGACCGTCACCACGTGCACGCCTTTTCCTGTCAGCGCATTCAGGTAAACCGGCAAAGTTGCGGTCAGCGTTTTACCCTCGCCAGTGCCCATCTCGGAAATTTTGCCGAAGTGCAGCGACATCCCGCCCATGAGCTGCACATCGAAATGACGCATCTTCATCACCCGCTTGGAGCCCTCACGGACCACGGCGAAGGCTTCAGGCAAAACGCTGTCCAGGGTTTCACCCTGCCCCAGGCGCTGACGAAAAACATCGGTTTTCCCACGCAAGTCTGCGTCGCTGAGCTTTTCGAGATCTGCCTCCATGGCATTGATCTTGACGACCGTTTGGCGGTATTTCTTGAGCAGCCTATCGTTACGGCTGCCAAAAAGCTTGGTCAAAAAATTATGGGCCATGGATACCGGGCGCGCTGGTGGTCCTGTTTCCAAGACGCCAGCCGCGCTGTCCTTATTGATGTTCGCGAAAAGATGGGCAGGCCTGCAGCGCACATTGAACAAATTTGCTGCTAGCCAAAGCGTTTGATTTTAACCGCCAGTAGTCTGCCAAGCAGGCGCGGCAGACCCGCCTTAGGGCTTGACCGATTGACGCGAATTGCGCTTTTCCGGCTTGGACGCCAGAATTGCTGGCAAACTTTTGTATTCCTGCCGGTCGCCCACAGCCAGGAATTTTTGCGGGTCTTGCCAGACATTGCGCACCAAAACCTCGAAGTGCAGGTGCGGCCCGGTGGAGCGCCCTGAGGTGCCCACCAAGGCAATTGGCTGTCCGCGCTTGACCAGTTCGCCTTTTTTCACCAAAACCTTACTGGCATGGGCGTAGCGCGTCATCACGTCATTGCCATGGTCAATCTCAACCATGTGGCCGTATTCCGAGTCATAAGCCTGAGTCACGACCATGCCACCCGCAGCCGCAACAATGGGCTGACCTATGTCAGCGGGAAAATCCAGACCAGTGTGCAGCGCAGAACGACCATTGAACGGGTCCACGCGCCACCCAAACCTGGAGCCCACCCTGGATCCAGCCAATGGCCTTTGGGTCGGAATCATCAGGGACTCGAGCTTGCGCTCAAAAAGCTGCGACTCCAGGCCGGCAAGCTTGTTTTGACTTTCAGACGCTGCAGTGTCGATGCGGCTCATCAAGGCAGCAAGCTCATCATGATCAAAGCTGCGTGACGACACCTGTGCACCACCCGAGCCTGGGGTCTTTTTCAAGTCCTGCGCAGGCAAGCCTGCCAGCCCGGAAACCCGCTCACCCAGCGATTCAAGCTGCTCGAGTTTGACCTGCATTTCACCTAACTGGCGGGCCATCACGTCAAGGTTTTGACGCATGAACAGGTCACGGCTGGCAAATTCATCGCGCACCACGAACCGCACCACATCACTGATCACGGGCCAACCTTCCCGGGCACCTTTGAGAAAGACCCAGTGGTACAGGCCCACGGCCAGAAACAGCAGCAATACCGCTGCCAAAAAGAAAGTGGCCACCAGCTGCAAGCCAGAAATGCGCAGCACGCGCGACCTCGCCATCCAGGCGTCCGTGATAATCAACTGCATGGTTCAAATTCAGCTTTGTTAAGCATGCATCGCAAGGCCCAAGCTGTCTCCATTTTGCAAGCGAGTGAAAGTAGCTCAAGCTTGGCGCGACTCATGAATCTTAACCGGGAGTCAAAATCCAGGCTTCAGGCCATCGAGTCGCTGCTACCGATCTCCCTGCGAGCCGGCGTTGTGGCAGGCCCGTTTGAAGCGGGTGTGTGGTGCTTATTAGTGGCCAACCCCAGCGTGCTAGCCAAGGTTCGCCAGCTGCTGCCCAGTCTGCAAGCCC
>JAURGS010000076.1 GCA_030833685.1 Rhodoferax sp.
CGAAACGGACGATCGGTTACGCCGGCCATCGGGGCCGCCATCAAGGCGTTCGGCAATTCAAACGGACCGATTTTCATGACCAAGGGTTTGTAAGTGGGGCGCGCAAGTTGCGAAGGTGCCGTGGAACGAGGAACTGCGGGGGTGCTATTTTATCTGCACAAAATTTCAGCAATTGAAATTTCGTGGCGGGCTGGAAGACTCGTGCATATACTGGGTCTGTAATGGAAGCCTGGATTCATGACTTGCTGGTTCAACTGGCGCTGCCCAAGTTTGGCCTGAGCACGCTTTTCATCATTGCATTCATATCCGCAACACTCTTACCGATGGGGTCGGAACCGGCACTGTTTGGACTGGTCAAGCTCAACCCCGAGCTGTTTTGGCCGGCAGTGCTGGTGGCCACCGCCGGCAACACCCTGGGGGGAGCGGTCACCTGGGCCATGGGCCTGGGTTCGCATGAACTGGTGAACAAGGTGCGCCAATCCGAAACCCATGTGCGCGCCCTAGCTTGGCTGGAGCGCATCGGCCCCAAAGCTTGCCTGCTGAGCTGGCTGCCCATCATCGGCGACCCCCTGTGTGCGGTGGCGGGCTGGCTGAAGCTGCCCTTCTGGCCTTGCCTGCTCTACATGGCGATCGGCAAGCTGGCGCGCTACATCACCATGACAGCCGCCTTGCTTTGGCTGTTCCCGGGCGGGCTGAACTACTGAAAATCGCGGACTTCGCTACGGATCTGCATTTCACAGGTTGCCGATGAAATCGACCATGCGTTTGCGTTGTGCCGCGTTGGGCAGGCGCCCTCGGCCAGCGTCCAAGTTGTCAATCATGTGCGCCACCCGATCGACACCTGGAATGACCAGATTGACCTCTTCCCGCCCCAGCAGGTACTTGAGAAAAAACTGTCCCCAGCTCACCGCGTCGAATTCTCGGGCCCAGTCAGGAACCTGCTTGCCCGATACCGCCTTGAAAAGTGCCGCCCGGGCAAAGGGCAGATTGCACATGACGGCGGTGCCGGTTTCGGCAGCCACAGCGAGCAATTTCTCTTCGACACTGCGCTGAGCCATCGAATAATTGATCTGGATAAAGTCGAGTTTTTCCTTCTGCAGCAATTCGATCAGGCGGGGATTGGCCTGTGCCTGGTTCTGCGAGTGGGTCACCCCGATATAGCGGCAAATACCCTGTTGCTTCCATTCTCGGAGCACGGCAAGATGATCAGCCGCCTCATTGGGAGGCACAAACCCGATGTTGTGGCGCAGCATCAGTTCGACCTTGTCGGTGCGTAACCGGCGCAGAGATTCCCTCATCTCTGCAATTGCGCCCTCTTGTCCGGTGCGACTGAATTTGGTGGAAACAAAAGCACGATCGCGTGCCTTCATCTCCTCGAGCAAACTTCCCAAGGTGGCCTCAGCCGGTCCATACGATGGCGCCGTGTCGATGGTGCGTGCGCCAGCATCAAACAAGGCTCGCAGAACGGCGATGCGAACTGCACGCTTTTCGGCATCATCGCCAATGTCCAGCACAAACTGGGTGCCCATGCCAATCACCGGCATGTCCTCACCAGTGCGTGGGATTTTGCGCATGATCAGTTTCGAGGCAACAGTTGACTGCGCAGCAAACGGCCAAAGCGCGCCCGCGCCGACTGCAGCGCCCAGCTCAAACAGTCCGCGACGGGTTTGGCGTTGAGAGAAGTTCATGGCATGTCTTCTAATAAGAAATCCAGCTGGCAAAGATCCAGAGTCATGGTGATTTTCGCGCTTCTGGTGAAACGCCTCGCGCGCGCTTCTCCTGCATGCGCCCGAGTTTAAGCGCAAGCAGCAGCCAAGCGGCCACCACGGGTAGAGTGGCCAGGGAAATTGCACCGAGTTCCAGTCCGACACCGCGCAGGGCGTGAAAAAGCCAGCCAGAGAGCATGTCGCTGCCGCGAAAAACCACGTTGTCAATGACGTTCTTGGCCTTGTATTTTTCCTCGCGCTCAACCACCGTGAACAAGACCTCGCGCGCCGGATTGGAAATCGCGAAATTGGCAGCGCGCTGGGCCGCCTGAAACGCAATGATCACCCATAGCATTGGCGAGGCCCAAAGGGCAACAAAGCCCAAAGCGAAGACTAAGGGCAAAAATCCAGCCGCAGGACCAGCCCCAAACCGCTGGATGAGTTTTCCCGTGGCAAAGAATTGCACCACGATGGTGAGCAGGCTGACGGCCAGGTCAATCCGGGCGAAGATGGCAGTACGTTTGTTCGGGTCGTCGCTTAAAGCGCGCACGATTTCGGCCTGCTGAAAATACAGGAATGTTCCCGCCAGTGATAGCAATGCTACCCAGAGGGCGATGCCGGCAAGATAAGGTGAACGCGCGATCATGCCAATGCCAGCAATCCAGCTCCCACCCAGTGCCTGCGGCGAGGCCTGAGGCAGCGGGCTGCCTGGATTCTGTGCTTTGAATTCGGCAGCAGCCGTTTCAAGCCGTATGGCACAAAACACGGCCGCTTGAAGCAGTAGCGCAGCAATGATCAACAGATTGGCACGTCCGAGAGGCTCGGCTAGCGTGGTGGCGATGGTAGGCCCGAGCAGGGCACCAGCCGATCCGCCCGCGGCAATAAAACCAAACAGGCGCTTTCCCTGTTCTGATCCAAACAAATCTGCCATGAACGACCAGAACACAGAGACTGCGAACAGGTTAAAAACGCTGATCCACACAAAAAACACTTGCGCAGTGGGCGCAAGTGCAATGCCCTGCGTCAGCATGAACCAAAAGATAAGAATGTTGGCGGTGAAGAAGTGATAGACCAGCGGAATAAATTTTTTCCGGGATATTCGCGCCACCAACGCACCGTATACCGGCACCACAGCCAGCATGACAAAGAAAGTAGCGGTAAAGAGCCAGGGCAGATTCTTGATGCCACTGGCAAGGCCCATTTCGTCACGAACTGGACGCAGCACGTAATAAGCCGCGAGCAGGCAAAAGAAATAGGCAAACGACCAGAGCAGCGCGCGCGACTCTCCCGGTCGAACCTCAACGACTCGCGACAGAATTCTGTTGGCCGTCAGTTGATTCATGATGCCCTAAAGACAGGAATAAAAAACTGGCTTCCAAATTCTTTGTCAATAACTTATATTTCCTTCAGAGCCCAAGGAAGACCAGGGAAATTCAGTCTGATCGTCAGACGTTGAACAAAAAGTTCATCACGTCACCATCCTGCACCACATAGTCCTTGCCTTCGGCGCGCATCTTGCCCGCGTCTTTAGCGCCCTGCTCGCCCTTGCAGGCGATGTAGTCGGCAAAGGCGATGGTTTGGGCGCGGATGAAGCCGCGCTCGAAGTCTCCATGGATCACGCCGGCTGCCTGAGGTGCGGTGTCGCCGATGTGGATGGTCCAGGCGCGCACCTCCTTCACCCCAGCGGTGAAATAGGTTTGTAGCCCGAGCAGCTTGAAGGCGGCGCGGATCAGACGGTTGAGGCCGGGCTCGGTCTGCCCCATCTCGCTCAAAAACAACTCGCGGTCCTCGTCGCTCATGTCGGCCATGTCGGCCTCCATCTTGGCGCAGATAGCCACCACCGGGGCGTTCTGGCTGGCAGCATAGTCTTTCAGGCGGTCAAGCAAGGGGTTGTTGTCAAAGCCGGTCTCACCCACATTGCCGACAAACATGGCTGCCTTGGCAGTGATCAGGCACAGCGGCTTGAGCAGGGCTTGTTCCTCCTGGGTGAACTCCAGGGTACGCACTGGCTTGCCCTGGTTGAGCGCAGCCTGAACACGGGTGAGGATTTGCACCAGCTTGGTGGCTTCCTTGTCATTGCCGGATTTGGCGGCCTTGGTGTAGCGCACCAGTGATTTGTCGACCGTGCCCAGGTCGGCCAGGCACAGCTCGGTCTGGATTACCTCGATGTCGGCAATCGGGTCCACCTTGCCTGCCACATGGATCACATTGTCGTCTTCGAAACAGCGCACCACATTGACGATGGCATCGGTCTCGCGGATATGGGCCAGAAACTGGTTGCCCAGGCCCTCGCCCTGGCTGGCACCAGCCACCAGGCCGGCGATATCGACAAACTCGACAATGGCCGGCACGATGCGCTCGGGCTGGACAATCTGCGCCAGCTGCTTTAGCCGCGGGTCAGGCACCTCCACCACACCCACATTGGGCTCAATGGTGCAGAAGGGATAGTTCTCCGCCGCGATGCCGGCCTTGGTCAGGGCATTGAACAGGGTGGACTTGCCGACATTGGGCAGGCCGACGATGCCGCACTTCAAACTCATACAAAAACCTTTTTTTGAAAGGCAATTGTACTGATCAGTTCAAGCAGTGCCCGGGAGATTTTATTTAGCCAGCGCCTTGGTCACAGCCTCACCCATCGCGCGGGTCCCCACGCATTGAGTGCCCGGTTGGTAAATGTCAGCCGTACGCAATCCCTGAGCCAGCACATGCCGCACCGCAGACTCGACCTGCTCTGCCTTGTCATGCAGGTCAAACGAATAGCGCAACATCATGGCCATGGACAAGATCGACGCCAGGGGATTGGCCACATCCTTGCCCGCGATATCGGGAGCAGTGCCATGCACAGGCTCGTACAGACCCTTTTTTCCATGGGACATGGAAGCCGACGGCAACATCCCAATCGAACCGGTCAACATGGCAGCTGCATCAGAGAGGATGTCACCAAAGATGTTACCCGTCACAATCACATCAAACTGTTTGGGATTGCGCATGAGTTGCATGGCAGCCGCATCGACAAACAGGTGGCTGAGTTCGACATCTGGGTACTCGCGCCCTACCTCCGTCATGACCTGTCGCCATAGTTGCATGGTGTCCAGCACATTGGCCTTATCGACTGAACACACTTGATGCCGTCTCTTTCGGGCGGTCTGAAATGCCACATGTGCGATGCGCCTTATTTCGGATTCGTTGTAGCGCATGGTATTGAATGCCTCGCGTTCACCACGGGCATTGATGTGTGTCCCACGCGGTTCGCCAAAGTAGATGTCGCCTGTCAATTCCCGCAGAATCATCAGATCCAGACCCGATACGATTTCCGGCTTGAGGGTTGAGGCGCCGATCAGGTCCTGAAACATCACCGCCGGCCGAAAGTTCGCAAACAAATCGAGTTGTTTGCGCAGACGCAGCAAGCTGGCTCCAGGACGCATCATGTACTCGATGGCCTCATCGCCTGGTACGCCAGCCGATCCGAACAGTATGGCATCAGCTTTGTCCGCAATCTCGCGTGTAGCCAAAGGCAGCGGGTCACCGGCCACATCCACGCCTGCTTGACCGACCGGTGCATAAGCAAGCTCCATGGCAGCATGGGGTCCCATCACCACCTGTAGGACTCGCACCGCTTGCTGGGTCACTTCCTCTCCAATGCCATCGCCCGGCATGACTGCAATTTTCATATCAACTCTCTTAGAAAAATATTTAAACAGGGTGAGCAGTGACGCCAGTCAGCGAAGCACGCGCGGGTATCGATTTTTCAAATTCAACAATGACAGGCTCCAGGCTCAAGGTGTAGTCAAGCTCATCCATGCCATGGAGGAGACAATGACGGCTAAAGGGATCAATATCAAACGGTAAGTTTGACAACCCGGGAACAAGTACTTGCTGGCCAGCCAAGTCCACCTCCAGCAACACATCCGGAGAACTGACCAGAAGGGCCAGTAACTCTGAAATGGTTTGCGCAGGCAAACGGATGGGAAGCAGTCCGTTCTTCAACGCATTGCCATAAAAAATATCGCCAAAACTGGGAGCAAGCACCACCCGAAACCCGGCGTCGTAGAGTGCCCACACAGCATGTTCACGCGAGGAGCCACAGCCAAAGTTGTGCTGCGCTACCAAGATTGCGGCTTGTGCATAACGCGGATGGTTGAAAACAAAATCGCTTCGCATGCGCCCCTGTTCATCGCGACGAATCACATGAAACAGATAATCCCCGAAGTTGTTGGCTCGCGGTTTCTGCAAAAACGGCATTGGCAGAATCTGGTCGGTATCCACATTCGCAACTGGATACGGAACCGCGACCGATCGAACGCGTTGAAAGGCCTTCATCTCAGGTTCCACTCATCAAGGTTCGCACATCTACCAAATGACCGCTGATAGCGGCAGCAGCGGCCATGGCCGGGCTGACCAAGTGGGTGCGTGAAAGCGGCCCTTGTCGGCCCACAAAATTACGGTTGGAAGTAGACGCACTGCGTTGACCGGGAGCCATGATGTCGCCGTTGGTGCCCAGACACATGGAACAGCCGGGGTCACGCCACTGAAAGCCAGCGGACTTGAAAACTTTATCCAAGCCTTCTGCCTCAGCCTGCTGCTTGACCAAACCAGAGCCTGGCACGACCCAGGCTTCTACCCCGGCTGCAACATGCCGCTCACGCACCACCTCTGAGGCGCTTCGCAAGTCTTCAATACGACCGTTGGTGCAAGAACCAATGAAGACACGCTGGATCGGCAAACCTTGCAAGGCTTGGCCCGGCTGGAGGCCCATGTAGTCCAGGGTTTTCTGAAAATTCGTTCGACTGTCGAAATCACCGAAGCTTGCAAGCTCGGGCACCGTGCCAGTAATCGAACACACCTGTTCTGGGCTGTTGCCCCAGGTCACCATCGGCTGTATTTCTTGGGCGGGAATCAGTACTGTGCGGTCATAAACCGCACCCGGGTCACTGGTTAGCTGACGCCAACCATCGATGGCTGCTTCCAAGGCTTGCCCAGCCGGCGCGTAAGGCCGCCCCTCGAGCCAGGCAAATGTTGTTTCATCGGGGGCAATCAGACCCGCACGCGCACCAGCCTCAATCGACATATTGCAAACCGTCATTCGTGCCTCCATCGACAGCGCGCGAATAGCCTCGCCCGCATACTCGATGACATGGCCCGTGGCGCCGCCCGCCCCGATACGCCCAATCACTGCCAGGATGATGTCCTTGGCGGTAACTCCTGGACCCAATCGTCCAGGAATGTCTATTTTCATTGTCCGGGGCTGACGCTGCCACAAGGTTTGTGTTGCCAGCACATGGGCGACCTCCGAGGCGCCAATCCCAAACGCCAGCGCGCCCAAGGCACCATGTGTCGAGGTGTGACTGTCACCGCACACAATCAGCATACCCGGCTGGCTGATACCCTGCTCCGGTGCGATGACGTGAATGATGCCCTGGCGCGGGTCACTCAGACCAAAGAACGGAATGCGGGCCTGCGTGCAATCGTTTTCCAGAGCCATCGCCATGGCGCGTTTTTCAGGATCAGCTAGGGTCTGCAAGTCACGCCCACGGGTGGGGATGTAATGGTCGGGTGTACCAAAAGTGCGCTGCGGCACCCGAACCCGCAGGCCCCGCTCACGCAACATCTGAAACGCGGGGGCAGAGCCATCCTGCACCAGATGGCAATCCACGTAAAGAAGGCACTGGCCATCCTCACGCTGCTGAATCACATGCCGATGCCAGATCTTTTCAAACTGGGTCAGGGGACCTTGCGGAGAAGAAGAATGCATGGACCGATCTCACTCCGCGCGGGCGCCAGATTTCTTGACGATATCGGCATAACGCTGAATTTCCGACTGGATGAACTGGGCAAACTCTTCGGGCGAACCACCACCAATTTCAGCGCCCAGGTCCTGCATGCGGCGCAGTACCTCAGGGCTGCGCAGCACCTCGTTGGTGGCAGAATTAAGTTGACTCACGAGGGCTTGCGGCAAGCCCGCAGGCCCCATCAGCCCGTACCAGGACGAGGCATACAAGTTTGACACGCCCGCTTCATCGAATGTAGGAACATTGGGCAGTGCGGGATTGCGATTTTTGGACGCCACAGCCAACGCACGCAATTTCCCGCTGCGGACAAAGGGGATGCAGGTTGCCGTGTCGAGCATCAGCGACACATGTCCTGCCATCAAATCAGTTTCAGCAGGCGAGGTGCCCTTGTAGGGCACATGCAACATTTCGAGTTTGGTCCGGGACATAAATTGCACAGCCGCCAGATGCTGCGAAGACCCCACCCCGGCAGACCCATAGGAGAGCTTGTTAGGGTTGCTTTGGGCATAGGCAACAAGGTCGGCCACTGTCTTGAAAGGCGAATTCGGCGGCACCACCAGGAAGATCGGCAACGATGACACAAAGGCAATCGGTGTGAAGTCCTTGATCAGGTCGAAGGGCAGCTTGGGGTAGAGATGGACATTGATCGCGTTGGGAGTGATCGAGCCCATCAGCAAGTTGTAGCCATCGGGTTTGGCGCGGGCCGCCAACTCGGTGCCGATATTGCCGCCTGCACCGGCACGGTTGTCAATCACGACGGACTGCCCCAGCTTGCGCCCCAGAGGTTCTGCAATCATGCGCGCCGTAGTGTCCACCCCGCCCCCAGGAGGCCAGGGCACCATCAACTTGATGGGTTGGCTAGGATAGGACTGCGCCTGCACTGCAAAGCAGGACAGCAGCAACGCCGCACCCCACAGGCCACGACGAAAGAACTGAAATTTACTCATGATTTGCCTCCAGTTGTTTGGGCTTTGATGACAGCAGATTAGGAGTTAAATCAGCCGGTGGCAAGCTTATGCATAAAATGCACAAATCATGAGAAAAACGCACAATAAAACGGCTGGGACTGATGGCACGTGATTTGCCACCGTTGAATGCCTTGCGCGCATTCGAAGCCGCCGCCCGCCACAACAACTACACCGTGGCAGCGCGCGACCTACAGGTGACGCAAAGCGCTGTAAGCCGTCAAATCAGCACGCTTGAAGCCTGGCTGTCGTGCAAACTATTCGAACGCCATCGCCAAGGGGTCCAACTTACTCCCGCCGGCAAAGAGCTGGCCGCACAAGCCTCGCACTGGTTTGACCAGATCGCGCAACACGTGGGGCGCCTCAAGCGCCCATCCACACCACGCCAATTGCGTATCAACCTGCCCCCGACCTTTGCCATCCATTGGCTGATGCCTCGGCTAGCGCGATTTCATGCCCAGCACCCTCAGGCCGAGGTACTGATCAAGACCTCGCACCAGCGTACCGACTGGCAAACCGAGCCGGTGGATATCAGCATTCACTCCGAAGCGGATGAAGCGGCCCCCCCAGACGCGGTGCGCCTGTTTCGAGAAACCCTGGTGCCGGTCTGCGCCCCCTCGCTGATGAAGGGTAGCGCTCGCGTTCGTAAACCTGAAGACCTGCTACGCCATGACCTGCTGTGCTCAACGAACCGACCCCAGGATTGGCCCCAATGGTTCAAGGCTGCAAACATCGACCCGGCGCGACTGCGTCCAGGACTGCAATTTGAAAATGCCGCCCTAGCCTACCAGGCTGCAGCGAATGGGCTGGGCGTCATGATTGCGCTGGTGCCGTTTGTGGAAGACGCCTTGCGCGAGGGGCGGCTGATTCAACCTTTGGATTTGTCGGTCGATCTATCCCGAGGTTATTACCTGTCGCACTCACCTTTGCGTCCTCTATCTGGCTTGGCGAAAAGTTTTCAACAGTGGCTGATGCATGAGTCGGGGATTTCACCCTGACGCCAGAGAACGTCATCATGACGTTATCCAGGCCGGGAGGGGGCCCGCCCCGATGGCAGAACATCAAAACAGCTGCCGATGCCCCGGCGGCACAGTCGCCACCAGCTGGTCAGCCGGGTACAGCTGCATGAAGTCGGGCGCCTCCTGCGCGCCGGCCTGTAGCCAGTCGCTGTAGCGCGCCTGCGGCAGGATCACCACCATACGCTTTTCATCATCGGGCTTGTGAAACTGCCGCATCAGGGGATGGGCGTCGGCGTTGATCGTCAGCATGGTAAAGCTGTGGACGATCTCCCCCTGCGCAGCCCGCCAGCTCGACCACAGGCCGGCAATGCCCATGGGCTGCCCGTCCGCGCGCTCGATGCGGGTGGGCACCGCCCGCCCCGAACGCCAATCGGGCTCAAAAAATGCGGTGGCCGGAATGATGCAGTGCTGCGCTCGGCGCCAGGCCTCGCGGTAGCTGGGTTTTTCGGCTACGGTTTCCGAGCGGGCGTTGTAGGTGTATTTGCTGCCCTTGGTGTCTTTGGCCCAGTGCGGCACCAGACCAAACAGGCCAGTCAAGGCCTCATGCTCAGGCACGGCCTCGTCGCCCACATCGGCGTGTTCATGCCGGCGGATGAAGCCAGCCGGGTAGCCGGGCCAGACGTCGTGCTTGCCCAG